>NZ_JCAXED010000029.1:0-16816 GCF_059758795.1 Pseudomonas sp. GQ91 | reverse complement strand
GAGACAGGCCCCTTTGCCACGAGACAGGCCCCTTGCCACAGGTCTGCCGGCCTTAGTTGCTGATCGCGAGAATGCTGGCCTGGTACGCCCCGACAAACACATCGAAATCCCCTACTTCGTTCTGTTCCAGCTCCGCCTGGTGCGCCAGCGATGTGCGCGCCAGTTCTTCAAAGCGGGTTTGTTCGTCGGCGGGCAAGGGCTCACGGCGGAAGAAGTCGGCGTGTGCCTGGCTCTGGCGCAGGGAGAATTGGGCGAAGCTCTCTTTGTGTTCGCGCATCGCCGCCAGGACCTGGGCAGACGGGGTCAGGGACGCGTCCTTGACCTTGTCCAACTGGGCATCCAGGGCTTGGCTGTGTTCGTTGATGCCATGACTTTCATCGAGCAGCGCCGCCAACGGGGCAATCTTCTCCAGCAACTCGCTCGCCCATTCCTTCATGTCCACCGATTGGCCATGACGCTGCAATTGCAGGCCCGGGCGCCGTCCTTCCTTGACCACGCTGAGGAAGTTGGAGGTGGCGTTGCTGCACTCATTGTCGGCAAACAACGGACTGTCGTTCAGCGCGCAATACAGCAGGAATGCGTCGAGAAAGCGCGATTCGGGCAGATCGATTCCCATCGGCAGGAACGGGTTGATGTCCAGGCAGCGCACTTCGATGTACTGGATGCCACGGGCCATCAACGCCTGGATCGGGCGTTCACCGGTGTAGGTCACGCGCTTGGGGCGGATGTTGGAGTAGTACTCGTTTTCGATCTGCAGGATGTTGGTGTTGAGCTGAATCCACTCACCGTCCTTGTGGGTGCCCACTTCCACGTAAGGCGCATAGGGGGTCGCCACCGCTTTGCGCAGGCTGTCGGTGTAGCTGAGCAGATCGTTGTAGCAAGGCGTCAACCCCGCTTGGGCATTGCTCTGGTAACCCAGGTCGCTCATGCGCAGGCTGGTGGCGTACGGCAGGTACAGGGTGTCGGCATCGAACTGTTCGAGCTGATGCGAGCGGCCGCGCAGAAATCCGGCGTCCAGCGCTGGCGAAGCACCGAACAGGTACATCAGCAGCCAGCTGTAGCGCCGGAAATTGCGGATCAGGGCGATATAGGCCGTGGACTGGTAGTCGCGGTCGGTACCGACAAAACCTTCGGCTTCCTTGAGCAGCGGCCAGAGCTTTTCCGGCAGGGAAAAGTTGTAGTGGATCCCGGCGATGCACTGCATGGCCTTGCCGTAGCGCAGGGCCAGGCCCTTGCGGTACACGTACTTGAGCTGCCCGATGTTGGAGGTGCCATAGTAGGCAATCGGAATATCTTCCTCGGCCGGCAGCGGGCACGGCATCGATGGGCTCCACAGGTACTCGTTGCCGAGCTTGCTGTAGGCATAGCGATGGATTTCATCGAGGCTGCTCAGGGTGTCCACTGGATTGGCCAGCGCAGGCGTGATGAACTCCAGCAACGACTCCGAGTAGTCGGTGGTGATCCGTTCGTGGGTCAGGGCCGCGCCCAGGGCCTCGGGATGCGGCGTTTGTGCCAGTCGGCCTTCGCCGGTGACGCGCAGGCATTCGCGCTCGATGCCATGCAGGCATTGCTCAAGCAAAGAGAGGTGTTCGTGCTTGCCGAGCAGGGCCAGGCGGCGGTTGAGAAGTTCGCTCAAGTTGGATTCCTTCACGCGTCAGTCGCCCCAATATGGGGGTGGGCAAGACGGTCTACAAGGGTGAAGTGGAAACTGGCGTTATCGCCTGGTTTTCGAGTCCTAATGACCCGCTCGGAAAGTGCCCTGTCGCTCTTGCGCCTGGCTCTCGCGCAGGAAGAAAAGTCCGGCGCAACTTTCGCTGCGCCGAAATTAACTCAAATCGATGACGGGGAGCTATAGGACTGCGAAGGTGCCTTGTGCTTTTGCGACCAGTTTTTCACCCTGATGCACCTCGGCTTCGACCACCAGCGTGCGACGACCGGGGTGAATCACCCGGGCGGTGCACAGTACATCGCCCTCTGCCACCGCACGGATGTAGTTGATCTTGCACTCGATGGTCGCGCTCTGCTGGTCGAAGCCATGGCTGCTGGAACAGGCCAGCCCCATCGCAATGTCCACCAGGCTGAAAATCGCCCCGCCGTGGAGTTTGCCCGCGCGGTTGCGCAGTGGCGGCTCCAGGGTCAGGGCCACCTCGGCCAGGCCTTGGTCGAGGCGTTGCAGGCGGCAGCCGAGCAGTTCGCTGAAGGCGCTGTGGGTCAAGCCGGCGGGCAGTTGCATCAGCGTTTCTTCAGCTGTTTGGCATTGGCGAACAGCGACGCCATGGCGTTGTTGCTCGGGGCCGGCGCGGCGCTTTCCTTGCGCGGCGCGGTGCCTTGGGACTGGCGTGGCGCCGAACCCGGCCGCGAGCCGCGGGCACCGTCGACCTTCTCGCCTGGGGTGTCGCTCATGCGCATCGACAGCCCGACGCGTTTACGCGGGATGTCGACTTCCATGACCTTGACCTTGACCACGTCACCGGCCTTCACCGCTTCGCGCGGGTCCTTGATGAATTTTTCCGAAAGCGCGGAGATATGCACCAGACCGTCCTGATGCACACCGATATCCACGAACGCGCCGAAGTTGGTCACGTTGGTCACCACGCCTTCGAGGATCATGCCCGGTTGCAGGTCCTTGAGGTCCTCGACGCCTTCCTGGAATTCGGCGGTCTTGAATTCCGGACGCGGATCGCGGCCAGGCTTTTCAAGCTCCTGGAGGATGTCGGTGATGGTCGGTACGCCGAAGGTTTCGTCGGTGTATTGTTTCGGGTCCAGGCGCTTGAGGAAGGCCGCATCGCCGATCAACGAGCGAATGTCGCGGTCGGTTTGCGCGGCGATGCGCTGTACCAGCGGATAGGCTTCCGGGTGGACCGCGGAGGCATCCAGTGGGTTATCGCCGTTCATTACACGCAAGAAGCCGGCAGCTTGTTCAAAGGTCTTTTCCCCCAGGCGCGGGACCTTTTTAAGCGCGGCACGGGTCTTGAACGCACCGTTTTCATCGCGGTGGGCGACGATGTTCTGCGCCAGGGTGGCATTGAGGCCGGAAATACGTGCCAGCAACGCGACCGACGCGGTGTTCACGTCGACACCGACGGCGTTCACACAGTCTTCAACCACCGCGTCCAGGCCGCGTGCCAGTTTCAGCTGCGACACGTCGTGCTGGTATTGGCCGACACCGATGGATTTCGGATCGATTTTCACCAGTTCCGCCAGCGGGTCCTGCAGGCGGCGGGCGATGGACACGGCGCCACGGATCGAGACGTCGAGATCCGGGAATTCCCTGGAAGCCAGTTCCGACGCCGAGTACACCGAAGCGCCTGCCTCGGAGACCATGACCTTGGTCATCTTCATGCCTGGATACTTTTTGATCAGCTCCTGCGCGAGCTTGTCGGTCTCGCGGCTGGCGGTGCCGTTGCCGATGGCGATCAGGTCCACGGCATGCTTGGCGCACAGGGCGGCCAGGATCGCCAGGGTCTGGTCCCACTTGTTGTGCGGAACGTGGGGGTAGACCGTCGCGTGGTCCAGCAGCTTGCCGGTGGCGTCGACCACGGCGACCTTGCAACCGGTGCGCAGGCCCGGGTCCAGGCCCAAGGTGGCGCGCGGGCCGGCCGGCGCGGCCAGCAGCAGGTCGTGCAGGTTGTGGGCAAACACATTGATTGCTTCGGTTTCGGCGCCGTCGCGCAATTCGCCGAGCAGGTCGGTTTCCAGGTGGGTGTAGAGCTTGACCTTCCAGGTCCAGCGCACGACTTCACCCAACCACTTGTCGGCAGGACGATTCTGATTCTGGATGCCGAATTGTTGACCGATCATGCCTTCACACGGGTGCATGGTGCCCGGCAACTCTTCACCGACTTTCAGCGCCGAGCTGAGAATGCCTTCGTTGCGGCCACGGAAAATGGCCAGCGCACGGTGCGACGGCATGCTTTTGAGCGGCTCGTCGTGTTCGAAATAGTCGCGGAACTTGGCGCCTTCCTCTTCCTTGCCGGCGATCACGCGAGCGCTGAGGATGGCTTCCTGTTTCAGGTAGTTGCGCAGTTTTTCCAGCAGGTTGGCGTCTTCCGCGAAGCGCTCCATGAGGATGTACTTGGCGCCTTCAAGGGCAGCCTTGACGTCCGCGACGCCTTTTTCAGCATCCACGAAGCGTGCGGCTTCGCCTTCCGGGGTCAGCGACGGATCGTTGAACAGAGCGTCGGCCAATTCACCCAGGCCGGCTTCCAGGGCGATCTGGCCCTTGGTGCGGCGCTTCTGTTTGTAGGGCAGGTACAAGTCTTCAAGACGGGTCTTGGTGTCGGCGAGCTTGATGTCGCGCTCGAGTTGTGGGGTCAACTTGCCCTGTTCCTCGATGCTGGCGAGGATGCTCAGGCGCCGTTCGTCGAGTTCTCGCAGGTAGCGCAGGCGCTCTTCCAGATGACGCAACTGGATATCGTCGAGGCTGCCGGTCACTTCTTTACGGTAACGGGCGATGAAGGGCACCGTGGAGCCCTCATCCAGTAGAGCGACGGCCGCTTCGACCTGTTGTGGGCGTACACCGAGTTCCTCGGCGATGCGGCTGTTGATGCTGTCCATAAAACCACCTGAAAGTCTGAAAGCAGGCTCGCATGCCCGGAAAACAAGGCTGTGCGAGGCTGGTTGAGCGGCCCGACTGGCGCCGCTGCCTGGGTCAAGAGGCAGCCTATTGACCCTCGAAATCGAAAAAGTCACGACATAGGGGTGAAAAAACACCTGGCAGCAATTGGCAACGATCTATCGTTGCCCTGCACAAGGGCGGCGCATTATAACCAGCGTTCCGGCCTTGGGGGGATCGCGCCGATGGTTGCAGGGCGCAGGCTCGCGGGTGGTAGGAGAAAAATCTGCTAACAATGCGCACCGTGCGTATAACGGCAGCTAAGCCATAATGCGCGCCGAGATAAGAGGAGCATCTAATGAGCAGCACTGCACAAACTGCTGAAGGCGAAAAAATTCTCATCGTTGATGACGATCCGGGGCTGAGCAGCCTGCTGGAGCGGTTCTTCACCTCCAAGGGCTACCGTGCCCGCGCGGTGCCGAACACTGAGCAGATGGACCGCCTGCTGGGGCGCGAAGTCTTCAACCTGGTCGTGCTTGACCTGATGTTGCCTGGCGAAGACGGCCTGACGGCCTGCAAACGCCTGCGCAGCAGCAACAACCAGATTCCGATCATCATGCTGACCGCCAAGGGTGACGAGTTGAGCCGCATCAAGGGGCTCGAACTGGGCGCCGACGATTACCTGGCCAAGCCGTTCAACCCCGATGAGTTGATGGCTCGGGTCAAGGCTGTGTTGCGTCGTCAGGCCGCTCCGGTGCCGGGTGCGCCGGGCAGCGAAGATGAAAGCGTGAGCTTTGGTGACTACGAGCTGTCGCTGGCCACCCGTGAGCTCAAGCGTGGCGAAGAAGTTCATATGCTTACCACTGGCGAATTCGCGGTGCTCAAGGCGCTGGTGATGAATGCGCGCCAGCCGCTCACGCGTGACAAGTTGATGAATCTGGCCCGTGGTCGCGAATGGGACGCCCTGGAACGCTCAATCGACGTGCAGATCTCCCGTCTGCGCCGGATGATCGAGCCTGATCCTTCCAAGCCACGTTATATCCAGACGGTGTGGGGAGTGGGCTACGTATTTGTGCCGGATGGCGCTGCTACCAAGTAATCCATGATTTGCATGTGCGGGCACTCCGGTTTTCGACCCCATGAGGTCGGCGGGATGCCCGGCGTCTGCAATTCTGCGAGCGTTGCTCGTTCCTGCAAGGTGTCTAGCCGTCTCCTATGAAAACCCCGCTGTGGTTCCCGCAAAGCTTTTTCTCCCGCACCCTTTGGCTGGTGCTTATTGTCGTGCTGTTTTCCAAGGCGCTGACCCTGGTTTATCTGTTGATGAACGAAGACGTACTGGTGGATCGCCAGTACAGCCACGGTGTTGCCCTGACGTTACGTGCGTATTGGGCTGCCGACCCGGAAAACCGCGAGAAGATCGCCAAGGCGGCGACGCTCACCCGTGTGGTCGGCGCCGGTGTGCCGGAAGGCGAGCAGCATTGGCCCTACAGTGAAATCTACCAGCGGCAGATGCAGGCCGAACTGGGCGAGGACACCGAAGTGCGCCTGCGCATGCATGTCTCGCCGGCACTCTGGGTGCGGGCGCCAAGCCTGGGAGATGGCTGGCTGAAAGTGCCGTTGTATCCGCATCCGCTGCGCGGGCAGAAAATCTGGAATGTGCTGGGTTGGTTCCTGGCGATCGGCTTGCTTTCAACGGCGTCGGCGTGGATTTTCGTGCGCCAGCTCAACCAGCCCCTCAAACGACTGGTGTTTGCGGCCAGGCAATTGGGGCAGGGACGCAGTGTTCGCCTGCCTATCAGTGACACGCCCAGCGAAATGACCGAGGTCTACAGCGCGTTCAACCAGATGGCCGAAGATGTCGAACAGGCCGGTCGAGAACGCGAGCTGATGCTTGCGGGCGTTTCCCACGATTTGCGCACACCGCTGACGCGCCTGCGGCTTTCCCTGGAGCTGATGGGCGATCACACGGACCTTACCGATGACATGGTCCGTGATATCGAAGACATGGACGCGATTCTTGATCAGTTCCTGGCGTTTATCCGGGATGGACGTGATGAGGTGGTGGAAGAGGTCGACCTGACCGATCTGGTGCGTGAGGTCGTGGCGCCGTATAACCAGAACGGCGAGCAGGTGAGTATGCGCCTGGAGCCGATCCAGCCGTTCGCGTTGCGCCGGGTATCGATGAAGCGGTTGTTGAATAACCTCATCGGCAACGCCTTGAATCACGCAGGTTCTGACGTCGAAGTCGCCGCCTATGTGTCGGGCGACACCAGCGCGCCCTACGTGGTCCTGAGCGTCATGGACCGGGGCGCGGGGATCGATCCGGCGGAACTGGAAGGCATTTTCAATCCCTTCACCCGTGGCGATCGGGCCCGTGGTGGCAAAGGTACCGGCCTGGGACTGGCCATTGTGCGGCGGATTGCCTCGATGCATGGCGGCAATGTTGAGCTGCGTAACCGCACTGACGGCGGCCTGGAAGCACGGGTACGCTTGCCGCTGGGCCTGATGTTGCCGCGGGATGCGGTCTAGGTGGTAATCGGCTGCAAGCTGTAAGAAAAAGCATATTGGTTTAGCTCTTTCTTGCAGCTAATAGCTTGCAGCTTGTAACTGCCTTCCTAACCCTTCCCCTTGGTCCGCGTCATGTTCGGTCCACCGTTTTTCTCAAGATGCTGAATGATGATCCCCGCCACGTCCTTGCCGGTGGTGGTTTCAATCCCTTCCAAACCCGGGGACGAGTTCACTTCCATCACCAATGGCCCATGATTCGAACGCAGGATATCCACACCCGCGACGCTCAGGCCCATCACCTTGGCTGCCCGCAAGGCAGTCATGCGTTCTTCCGGGGTGATCTTGATCAGGCTGGCGCTGCCACCGCGATGCAGGTTGGAGCGGAACTCACCGGGCTTGGCCTGGCGCTTCATGGCTGCAATTACCTTGTCACCCACCACCAGGCAACGGATATCGGCGCCGCCAGCCTCCTTGATGTATTCCTGGACCATGATGTTCTGCTTGAGGCCCATGAACGCTTCGATCACCGATTCCGCCGCCGTGGCTGTTTCACATAGCACCACGCCGATGCCTTGTGTGCCTTCCAGCACCTTGATGACCAGGGGAGCGCCGTTGACCATCTCGATCAGGTCGGGAATGTCGTCAGGGGAGTGGGCAAAACCGGTGACCGGCAAACCGATACCGCGGCGCGACAGCAGTTGCAGGGAACGCAACTTATCCCGGGAACGGGCAATGGCTACCGATTCGTTGAGAGGGAACACGCCCATCATCTCGAACTGGCGCAGTACCGCGCAGCCGTAGAACGTCACCGAAGCACCGATGCGCGGGATCACCGCATCGAAACCTTCGAGGGGTTTGCCCCGGTAGTGGATCTGCGGCTTATGACTGGCAATGTTCATATAGGCCCGCAACGTATCGATCACCACCATTTCGTGACCACGTTCGGTGCCGGCTTCGACCAGGCGGCGGGTGGAATACAGACGCGGATTTCGCGACAGCACAGCGATCTTCATGCAACACCTGTGGCAGCAATAGTAGAGACCGGGAACACCGGCTTGTCTTGAACGTACTTGAGCCCGGGATTGACCACCAATTGGCCGTCGATCAGGGCTTTGGAGCCTAGTAACAGGCGGTAACGCATGCTTTTTCGGCAGGCCAGGGTAAATTGCACCCGCCACACTCGATCACCCAGCGCCAGGGTCGTGCTGATGACGTAGCGCACCTGCGCCTGGCCGTTGGAGCTTTTAATGGTTTTCATCGTCACCAGCGGCGCTTCGCAGCGGCGGTGACGCAGTTGCACCACGCTGCCCAGGTGCGCGGTGAAACGCAGCCATTTCTCACCGTCGCGCTCAAAAGGCTCGATGTCGGTGGCGTGCAGGCTGGAGGTGCTGGCTCCGGTGTCGATCTTCGCGCGCAGGCCCGCGACTCCCAGATCGGGAAGCGCCACCCACTCGCGCAGACCGACAACGGTCAAATGATCAAATGTCTTCAATATCAATAACCGGAAAGTTGAGTCGCCCAGGCTTGCGGGGCAATCTCGGGCAGAGCGTTGAATGCAGGCCTGGCGAACCAATAGCCTTGCATCAGAAATATTCCACAGTCGTACAGAAAGTCCCGCTCGCCGGCACTTTCGATGCCTTCGGCGATGACAGTAACGCCCAACTGCTCACAGATTGTGACAATTCCCCGCACGATCACCTGCCGAACACGATCACGGTCGACATCGCGAATCAGCGCCATGTCGAGTTTGATCAGGTCAGGTTGGAAATCGGCCAGCAGATTCAGGCCTGAATGGCCCGCGCCGAAGTCATCGATCGCGGTCATGAAGCCGAATTCGCGGTATTCACGCAGAATATTCGTCAAATGGCGATAGTTATCTATGTGTTCGTTTTCCAGGGTTTCAAAAATCAGTCGATTCAGCGGGAAATTGTGTTCCCGAGCCGCCTCCAGGGTACTGCGTATGCACAGTTCCGGGCGATACACGGCGTTGGGCATGAAGTTGATCGAGAGGTGTGTCCGCATCCCCAATCCAGCGGCCGTGGCGATTGCCTGGGTACGGCAGCGTTGGTCGAAGCGATAGCGATTGCTATTGTTGACCTGATCGAGAATCGACGGCGCGCCTTCGCCGTTCACGCCGCGCACCAGCGCTTCGTGAGCGAAAGTCGAGCGGTCGCGCAGGTCGACAATAGGTTGGTAGGCAAAGGCAAACTCGAAACCCAGCGGCTCACTTTGCTGGCAACCCACGCAACCTTGGTTGGGCGAGGTGAGTGAAGTCGGAAAATCGGTCACGGGTTATCCTCGCTGGAACGGGTTTTGACCTTGCGTATCTTAGGTGAGCCCAAAGGTTTATGCGTCGAAGGCTTCCAAGGTTAAAGTTGCGACATTTTTCAGCGTGAGGAATTCAAGTGGCACAGAAGCACGAAGAGGAAGAAAAGGTCCGTCTGGACAAGTGGCTGTGGGCGGCGCGCTTCTACAAGACCCGTGCCTTGGCCAAGGCCGCTATCGAGAGTGGCAAGGTGCATTGTCGGGGCGAACGCTGCAAGCCGGGCAAGGAACCGCGCGTGGGTGACGAGTTGCAGATTCGCATCGGGTTCGACGAGCGCACGGTGGTGGTTCAAGCGTTATCCATCGTGCGTCGCGGAGCGCCCGAAGCGCAGACGTTGTACAGCGAAACCGCAGCCAGCATCGCCAAGCGCGAAAATGCGACGGCGATGCGCAAGGCCGGCGCGCTGGGCATGAGCACGGACGGCAAGCCCAGCAAGAAACAGCGGCGGGACCTGTTCAAGTTTCGCGGCAGCGGCAATGACGACTAACCGCTGGGCGCGCCGACTATTGTGCGGCGCGTACCAGGCTCAAGCGGCTTATCAGTGGCACCCGCTGGAGCCAACCGAAGACTGGCCCGGTGATCCGTAGCAACCGCTCCGATACTTTCGCCGCAAACGGCGTGTAATAACCCCAGCCCAGGGCCAGCAGCGCCAACAGTACACCGCCGATGTAATCGTCCTGGCCCCAATGTGCGCCCGCCACCAGGCGCGGCATCATAAACAGCAGCGCGAGGCCCCAGATCAGCACAAACTGCCCGATCCGCCTGGCGAACACGCTCATGAACATCCCCCAGATCAACAGTACCGACGCATGGTCACCGGGGAAACTCTGGCTGGAGCGGTCTTTCAGTTCCCAGGTTTTTTCCAGTCCGGGGAAGTAGTCACTCATCTGAATCGCGCCGCTGATCACCATCGACGGGCTACTGTGTTGCCAGCCCATGTGTGCCGCGAGTTTGGAAAACAGCATGCGGATAAACAGCAACAGCAGCAAAATGGCCAGGAAGCCGAAGAACGCCTGGCGTACCTGAACCGCCTTGAACACCCAATTGCCACGAATCAACAGCGTCAGCAGGATCACTCCGACGACTGCATCAAAGGGTCGCAGGCTGGCGACTGCCCATACATGCAGCCAGGTCGGACTGGTGGTCAACGGATCGTTGAGCAGATGAAACAGCCACTCGTCGAAAATCACACAGAGCATCTGGCCCGCGGGCCACAGCCAGAAACCTAACAGCCCCAGCGCCAAGAAATTGCACAGGGTCAATCGCCCGAGGTTCCACTTGGCTTGGAACAAACCCGGATTGTTCATAAACTGTTTCCTCTTGGCTCTTTTAGCGCCTCCCATTGCGGAAGGTGTTCGCACCAAAATGGTGCCGAAAGCGTGATTCTAGAAACATTGTCATCATTTTGTCATCAACTCAGATACCCAGACCTATGACTGATTTACCGGACACCGACTTCACCCAACGCTTCCTCTTTGACGAAAACGACGCTCGCGGCGAGCTCGTTGGCCTGGAGCGCAGCTATGCCGAAGTCCTCGCCAAACACGCCTATCCGGAGCCGGTCGCGCAGCTGCTCGGTGAGTTGATGGCCGCCGCCGCGCTGTTGGTCGGCACGATGAAGTTCGATGGCTTGCTGATCCTTCAGGCCCGCTCGGAAGGCCCGATCCCGCTGCTTATGATCGAGTGTTCCAGCGAACGCGAAATCCGTGGGCTGGCGCGCTACGAAGCTGACCAGATCGCGGCGGATGCGAGCCTGGCGGACCTGATGCCCAACGGTGTGCTGGCGCTCACTGTCGATCCGACCGAAGGCCAGCGTTATCAAGGAATTGTTGATCTGGACGGCGAAACCCTGTCCGACTGCTTCACCAACTATTTCGTCATGTCCCAACAGGTAAACACGCGTTTCTGGCTCAACGCCGATGGCAAGCGCGCGCGTGGCCTGCTGCTGCAGCAATTGCCGGCTGACCGTATCAAGGACGATGATGACCGTGCCGAAAGCTGGCGCAACCTCACTGCGCTCGCCGGGACTCTGACGGCGGAAGAACTGCTGGGCCTGGACAACGAAACCATCCTGCATCGCCTCTATCACGAGGAAGCCGTGCGTCTGTTCGATGCGCAGAGCCTGCGTTTCCATTGCAGTTGCTCCCGCGAACGCTCAGCCAACGCCCTGGTCAGCCTGGGTCTGGAAGATGCGCAGAACCTGGTGGTGGAACACGGTGGCCATATCGAAATCGACTGCCAGTTTTGCAACCAGCGCTACCTGTTCGATACTGCCGATGTCGCTCAATTGTTCGCCGGAGCGGGTGTCGACAGCCCTTCTGACACCCGCCACTAAAACGTTTAAGCACAGGTAAATTACCTGTCAGATGCCGGATTAGAGGCGTTCTGACCGGAGGGCCCTACTTTTTTTGGGCTTTTCTGGCATAATCCGGCCCACTTTTTTCGCGGTAGTAGTGCGCAACTTTCTACTACAAAACGTTTGGAGCACTCGGCCACAGGCCGACGGGGAACCTCATGACGCAAGCCAATAACGCCGTATACACCGATCTGAGTGTTGACGATCTGGTCAAAGAAGCCCTGCAGCGCGGTGAAGGCGAGCTTGCCGATACTGGCGCGCTGGTCGTACGTACTGGTCACCGTACCGGTCGTTCGCCGGTCGACCGTTTCATCGTTGAAGAGCCCTCGACCCAGGCTGCTATCGCCTGGGGTCCGATCAACCGCAAGTTCCCGGCCGACAAGTTTGACGCGCTGTGGGCGCGCGTCGAGGCATTCAACAACGCGCAAGAGCATTTTGTTTCCCACGTGCATGTAGGTGCTGCCCAGGATCACTACCTGGCAGTGAAGATGACCACCCAGACCGCCTGGCAGAACCTGTTCGGCCGTTGCCTGTTCATCAATCCTGCCGAGTACAACCCGGCTGGCCGTGAAGAATGGCAGGTCCTCAACGTGGCCAACTTCGAGTGCGTTCCAGAACGTGACGGCACCAACTCCGACGGTTGCGTGATCATCAACTTTGCGCAGAAAAAAGTGCTGATCGCTGGCATGCGTTACGCCGGCGAAATGAAAAAAGCCATGTTCTCGGTGCAGAACTTCCTGCTGCCGGCCGCCGACGTGCTGCCGATGCACTGTGCCGCCAACATCGGCGAATCAGGCGACGTGACCTTGTTCTTCGGTCTGTCGGGTACTGGCAAGACCACCCTGTCGGCCGATGAAAGCCGTTACCTGATCGGTGACGACGAACACGGCTGGGGCGAAGGCGTGGTGTTCAACATCGAAGGCGGTTGCTATGCCAAGTGCATCGACCTGTCGGAGAAGAACGAGCCGGTTATCTGGAAAGCCATCAAGCACGGCGCGGTACTGGAAAATGTCGTGATCGACGAGGCCAAGCACGCCGATTACGCCGATGTCAGCCTGACCCAGAACAGCCGTGCCGCTTACCCGCTGGAGCATGTTGCCAAACGTTCCGAACAGAACCTGGGCGGCGAACCGAACGCGGTTATCTTCCTGACCTGCGACCTGACTGGCGTTCTGCCGCCGGTGTCGATCCTCAACGAAGAACAAGCGGCCTACCACTTCCTGTCCGGCTACACCGCACTGGTGGGCTCGACTGAAATGGGTTCGGGCAGCGGCATCAAGTCGACGTTCTCCACCTGCTTCGGCGCCCCGTTCTTCCCGCGTCCGGCAGGCGAATACGCAGAGCTGCTGATCAAGCGCATCCGTGGTTTCGGCTCCAAGGTCTACCTGGTCAACACGGGCTGGACCGGCGGCGGCTACGGCGTTGGCAAGCGCTTCAACATCCCGACCACCCGTGCGGTGATTGCTGCGATCCAGAGCGGCGCGTTGATCGGTGCGCAAACCGAGCACCTCGACACCATCAACCTGGACGTGCCATTGAGCGTGCCGGGCGTTGAGACCGGTCTGTTGAACCCACGTAACACCTGGGCCGACAAGGCTGCGTACGACGAAGCGGCGAAGGCGCTGGCGGGTCTGTTCGTTGAAAACTTCAAGAAGTTTGAAGTGAGCGATGCGATCAAGGCCGCGGGTCCGAAGTTGTAAGCATCAATAGCTGTTCAAGAAGCCGCCCCTCGTGGGCGGCTTTTTTGTGCGTGAGGGATCAGCCCACTTGATGTAAAAACACCGCCCCCACCAACACCAGCACGACCCCCAGTACCTGTACCGCCAGCAGCCTTTCCTTGAAGAATACATACCCCAGAATCGCTGCGATCCCGCCGGACAGGGTGCTGATGACGGTCACCACCGAGACCGACCCGGCCATCGCCCCCCACGAAAAGGCCGAGAACCCCCCGAGGTTCATCAGGCTGGCGCCGGTCAGCGCTGTGCAATTTTTCAGCGACGGGATTTTCAGTCCGTCTTTGACTTTCAAGACCATCAACACCAGTACACATACACCCACCAGATAACCGAGCCAGAGCATGCTGACCGGGCCGAGCGCGGGAAGCGTGTAGCGACCTTGCACCCAGAAGCTGGTGCCATACAGCAAGGCGGCGAGCATGGCGTAGGCGATGGCGCGGTTGGGGTTGTGGTGGGGAACGACATCGTCCTTGTGGATGCTGGAGAGGATCACGCCGACCACGCACAAGGCGATGCAGCCGAGTTGGAGCAGGCCTATATGTTCACCGCTGGCCCAGGACAGCAATGTCGTGACAACACCATAGGAGGTCACTAGCGGGGCGACAATCGCGGCTTTACCGAGTGCGAAGGCTTTGGAGAGCGCCAGGGCACCAGAGACGGTGAGCAGCGCGGCTGCGATGCCCAGGATCCAGACACTCAGGGGCGCGGCGAGGGATTTCAGGAGGAAGGTCGGAAAGATCACCAGTAGCAGGGTCATGATCACGAAACCCAAGGCCTGGCCGAAGTAGACCGCGCGCTTGACGCCGACGGCCCGGGCGTTGAGACCTACGAGGAAATCGGTGCCGCCCCAGAGCAGGGCTGCCAGCAGGCCCATTAATACGTCCATGTACGGTCCTTGTTGTCAGGTGTTTTCCAGTCTCTGTGTGTCCCAGCTCCGGGACTGTATGGCCAGATACAGCATGCCGATGGTCAGCGGGACTTTTTCACCGCGGCCCTTGGCGCGGTGTTTCTGGAACACATCGAAGACGGGTGGGTTGAAGTAGCGATAAGCGTCATAGTCGCTCAGATCGACAGCAAAGTCCTGCTCCAGCGCTTCCATCAACTGCTTGGCCTCCGTGCGGTCGCAACCCAGGTCAAAGTTGAGCGAGGTGTCCAGGCGGATAGTTTTGTGCTTGGGCAAGCCGACTTCTTCGTGCAGCAGCTGCAAGAGCTGCTGCATGGCGGCGTCTTCGGGGAAATCGGGGGCCAGATTCATGGTGGGCGCACGCAGGAGTGGATGTGGGAGGCTGTCGCGTCTTGGGCGGTATTTGTTGCGGGTGTTCAGCAAATTGATGCCAGTGAAAAAGGCGAGGATTGGAAGGCTGACGAATTGCAACTCGGTTGTCCAGGACGTAGCGCCGAATAGAAGTGCTGGACCGGCCGCTGTTAAGACAACGCCGAAACATGTTCTGAGTACGGGGCGTTTTAGTTTCCGGTCGAGCAGGGCAGCAAAGGCGACGAAAATAAGAAGTGTGACCCAAGGGGTATATCCAGTTATCACGTTAGCCTCCTTGGAGTTGCCGGGTCATCGCTGACAGTGATCGCTGAGGGCCGATCCCGCCGTCGACCTGTGCGTCGAAGCCGATAACGACGTCATCGGCGTGATAGCTGCGAAGGACATCCTTGACTATCATGCCAACGGTTGCTCCTACGGCGCCTCCAGCAAGGGGCGATATCAGGCTTATTGGCGCTGAAAAGGCGCTGGCAATTAATCCTGCAACGATGGTTCCGCGTTCGTTCAGCACGTCGGCTTGTTGTCGGGTTAGCGGCTTGGAAATCGCGACAGCCATTTTGCACGGCAAGGCACGGGCGAGCATTTTTTCGTAAATTCCCACCAGTCGATATCGCACTTCGTTTGCTGAAGCGCCTGCTTCTAGCAAGCATAGGTTGGCCGAGGTATGCCTATTGGCAGGCACCACAGTGAAACGAATCACGATAAACGTGACGCCGTAATGGCCGATGTATTGAGTCCTTTCGAGATTCACGGCTGTTTGCCAAGGCGTGTGTGAGGGGCGCCAGTGTCAGCTGAAGAACGGTTCGGACTAAAGAGCGGTAGAGCGAGTAAAAGGCAATTTAGGAAGAGGATGGCGCGGCAGGTTGTTGTTTCTTACAGGGATTTCCTGCGCTATCGCGGATAACTCGCGTGTACTCCCGCCGCTTCGGCGCGCCGTCCCTGTTCGGGTCAACCGCTTGGTTCTCAAGAAAATTCTGTGCAGAGATAAATACCTATATCTCCGTCGAGCGTTGCGGCGCTTACCGTGCCGTGGGCGTTGATCACTTGCCTCCGTCCGACGCCTTCAGGTTACGTCATCAGGCTTTAAAGCCTTGAAGGACCTCAATTCCTTGACCTGATAATCAGATCTCTTTCACGGATAGCACGCGCCATGGCGGTTAGAACTACGCAGAGCACACTTGATCGCAGCAACCGCTGCTCCAAACTTGCTTATCAATACCTCGATCAAAAAATCGTTGCCGAAGCGTTTGCAGCCGCGGCATGCGCCGTGCAAAACCTGGCGTGGGTGACGCAAGCAATAGGGGATCGCGAGATCAAGGGTGGCGTGCTGTCTGTGGCGGGGGAGCCCGGCGTTCAAGGAAGCATCGACGGGACCCGGCGGTTCGCCGCCGATCCCACGCAATTTGCCCTATCCAATACCCTCAGTGCTGAACATCTGGGCAAGCCCGGGAGGCTACCCGCGCAAGGACATGCGCGTTTGGTGGAGGTTGGCCCGCAGTTGTACGAGGTCGAATATATCGACTTGAGCAAGCCCACACTCGCCGCCGGTCCAAGCAGCGTGCCGGCGTATTTTCTTGGCTACAACGGCGCCAACCAAGCTAATGCAATGCCTGCCTATGTGGATATTCCAAAACGGGCGGCGCAGGGGAGCTTCCTTTTCACCGGAGCGTTGTCAGGTTGCTCGGTGATAGTCACCCATCTTGATCCCACTACTTATCGGGTCTATCACGACGGTCGCACCAACAGTTCTCTGCTTTACGACAATGTAGCGATGGCGGTCGATTATAAGGACTACCGAATACCGGGCAGCATCTTGGCCCTTGCCATGGTTTACATGCAGTACGTCGAGGGCGAATGGCAGACGGTGCTTCAACGCCATGATTTTGAACGCGACGGTAAAGGCTGCATACGGTTGAAGCGGCGTGGGGTGGCGCAAGCGCTTTCCAGGTATAGCGCCAACGATCAAACGGTGAAGCGTAACCAGGCTGAATTCGCGGCCTACCGCAAGCAGGTTCACGAACGACTGAAGAAAGCGGCTACCCAGTTTGGTGTGTCGGTCGAA
>NZ_JCAXED010000028.1:0-17152 GCF_059758795.1 Pseudomonas sp. GQ91 | reverse complement strand
AAACCAATCCAGCGGCACTGTTTCAGTACTGGCGCCAAATGATGTGTATGCCGGCGACCAAACCGTCAGCACCGCGATCACCAAGGTGACCGGCGGCGAGCACTTTGAAAATCTGGTTCCGGGCACTGACACTGTCACCACGACCGTCACTGACACACCGGGTACTGATGACACCACCACTGTCACACTGAGCGCGCCTAGCTCCGTCAACGAAGGTGGCCAAATCACCTACACCGCTACGCTTTCCAACAAAGCAGGCAGCGACGTCACTCTGAAGTTGGACAACAACTCGACCATCACCATCAAGGCTGGCGAAACCGTCGGCACGGTCACCGTTGATGCGCCAACTGATGACGTGTTCATCGACAAGTCCTCCGAGACCGTCAAAATCACCGACGCCACGGGCGGTAACTTCGAAAAACTGGAAATCGCTGGTAACGGTGCAACCACCGTCGTCAATGACACCATCGATGACGTGAAGGTTGTGCTGACCGCCACCAACACCATCGCCGAGGGCGGTCAGATCGTTTACACCGCGAGCCTCGTTGACAAGAACGGTGCCGCCGTGACCAACGTCGGTTCCGACCTGGTGATCAAGCTGGATAACGGTTCGACCATCACCATCGGCAACGGCAAGACCTCCGGCACGGCCAATGTCACGGCGCCGAATGACGCCTACATCGGCGCCAGCGACGTCTCTGCCAGGATCACCGACGTGGTCAGCGGCGGCGACAAGTATGAGAATCTGATTCCGGTCGGCACCCCGGTGGTCACCAAAGTGACGGACGTGGTGAGCAACACCGTGATCAGCATCGCCGGCGATGCCTCTGTCACCGAGGGCCAGACCGCTCACTACACGCTGAATCTCACCCATCCGGCGGCGACCGAGGTTACGGTGACGCTCAAGTACAGCGGCACCGCTGCCGACGGTTCTGACTTCACGGGTGTGTACACCGTGAAGATTCCGGCGAACGCCAGCAGCGCGACGTTCGATATCAAGACCATCGATGACAAGTTGACCGAGCCTACGGAAAACTTCGTGATCAGCATCGACAAGACTACCGGCGGCAACTTCGAGAACCTGGCGATCAGCGGCACCCACGGCAGCGTCACCACCTCGATCATCGACAACGATGCTCCGCCGGTGATTGATCTGGATGCCAACAACTCCAGCGGCGCCAGCGGTGCCAACTACAAGACCTCGTTCACCGAAGGCGGCACCGGCGTATCGATCGCTGACACCGACATCACTATCACTGATCCGGACAGCACCCAACTGACCGGCGCCACGGTGGTCCTGACCAATACTCAGCCGAACGACTCGTTGAACTACAGCAACGTCACCGGCATCACCGTGACCTCAGTGACGGATCCTGCCACCGGCAAGATCACCCTGACCTTGAGCGGAACGGCGACGCTGGCTGACTACATGCAGCAGATCAAGAACATCACGTTCAGTAACAACAGCGACGACCCAAGCACCACCCCACGGATCATCACCGTGAGCGTAACCGACGGCGGCAACTACTCCAACGTGGCCACCACCACGGTCAACGTGGTCGCGGTCAACGATCCACCGGTTGCCACTGGCAGCGCCGTTACCGGCACCGAAGACACGCCGCTGGCCCTGACCTGGTCGAACTTCGGTGTCAGCGACGTGGACTCCTCCCAAGCGAGCCTCGGCGTGAAAATCACCGAGTTGCCGGTGGCCGGCAAGTTGCAGTTCCTGGCTGCGGATGGCACCTCCTGGACCAACGTGAGCAGCGGGCAGACGTTTACCAAGGCGCAGATCGATGGCGGTCAATTGCGCTTCATGCCAAACGCCAACGAGTCCGGAACCAACGGTTACGGCGGCACCGGTGTGGGCAACAAACAGGCTGACTATGCACAGTTCAAGTTCCAGCCAACCGATGGCAAGGATCTGGGCAACAGCGCCACAGTCAAAGTCGACATCACGCCGGTAGCGGACGCGCCAACCTTGAGCGTTGCCGACAACACCATCGACTCCGTGGGCCTGATCAAGCAGAGCTGGAACAGCATTCCGAACATCGGCACCAACGGCAATGGCGCCTCGGCAAGCGTGTTGAAAAACGCCATCGACAACGCCGGCACGCCAACCAGCACGACAGTCTCGACCAGCGTCCAGCCCACTGCAGACGTACCCGGCGGTGCTGGCTCGAAGACCTCCGGCCTGATCTACCTGGAAGCGGGCAAGTCCTACACCTTCAGCGGCTACGGTGATGACAGCATCCTGGTCAACATCGGGGGCAAGGATGTCGCCAGCGGCACGTGGGGATCGAACTCCGGCAAGTTCAGCGGTACGTTCACCCCGACCAGCAACGGCTACTACAGCATTGATATCTACCATGCCAACCAATCTGGCCCTGGCAGCTTTGATCTCAAACTGTCGGTCAACGGTGGCGCGGCTACGCACCTGAACAACACCACGATGCCGATCTACACCGGCATCAACGACCTGATCAACGCCGGCGCACAGGTTTCCGACCTGCACGGCAGCAACGGCCAGGGCTACTACGACGCCTACAAGCTCAACGAAGGCCTGGAAAACGGCACGGTGAAGCTGACCGCGGTCACCACTGGCCTGACCGATACCGACGGCTCGGAAACCCTGAGCGTGAAAATCGGTGGTATCCCGGCGGGCGCGGTTTTGAGCGACGGCGCCGGGCATACCTTCACGGCCACCAACGGCCTGAGCGAAGTGAATGTGACGGGTTGGGATCTGAACAACCTGACCCTCAAGCCGCTGCCTTACACCAGTGGCCAGTACCACCTGACCGTCACCTCCACCTCGACGGAAAGTCTGGGTGGCTCAGCGAGTACCGTGGCGCAATTGCCGGTCACCGTGTACCCGGCGACCTACAACCCGGTCACGGCGACTTCCGGCGATGACAACGTCACCGGTACCAGTGGCAACGACGTTGTCGTTGCGGATGTTTCGGGTCTGAATGTGGTTCAAGGCAAGAACTACAACATCGCGTTCATGGTAGACAGCTCGGGCAGCATGAACGCGAACTCGATCAAAGCCGCGAAAGATTCGCTAACCACTGTGTTCAAATCGTTGCAAGACAGTATCGGTTCCAGCACCTCGGGCACCGTGAATATTTTCCTGGCGGACTTCGACACTCAGGTCAACCAGACGATTTCGGTTAACCTGAAAGACCCGGGTGCCTTGCAGGCCTTGCAGAAAGTCCTGGACTCGATGGTGTCTGGCGGCGGCACCAACTACGAAGATGTGTTCAAAGCCACGGCCAACTTCTTCATGAGTGCCCAGGCGACCAGTAACATTGGCGCAATCAATACGACGTACTTCATCACCGATGGCCAGCCGACGTATTACCAGCGCAGCGAACAGACCAACCCGACGCTGTACGGCAACGTCAAGCTGGATGATGTGGTCACCACCAGCAACTACACACTGGGCACCGCCACCCGAATCACTGTCGATCAGACCCACCTGATTGATATCGATGCGGCGGGCAAGGTCACCGTCTGGTCCTACAGCAACATCTGGGGCTGGTCGCAGTCCAACCCGGGCATCATCCACGCTCAAGGGGATGGTACTTTTGAGCTGTCGGTCCTTGGTGGCTGGGGTAACGATACCGATACCGCGACCACCAACAACTCCAACAGTGCATTCGCGTTGCTCAAAGGCCTGTCCACGGGCGGCGTAGAGGCCATCGGCCTCAACAGCGGGGTCAGTCTCACTCAACTGGCGCCTTACGACAGCGATGGCAATCCACAAAGCAATATCGATCCGAAGGACCTGGCCAACGCCATCCTCGGTCACTCCGAGGCCACCTTGCCGGGTGCCGACCGTGTCGATGGCGGGGACGGCAACGACATCCTGTTCGGTGACCTGGTGAGCTTCCCGGGGATTGCGGGCGAAGGTTACAACGCGATCCAGACCTACGTGGCCGGGAAAAACGGCGTAGCGGTGTCTGCGATCACCGGCCAGGATGTGCATAAGTACATCACCGAGCACTACACCGAGTTCAACACCTCGGGCGCGAAGGACGGTAACGACACCCTGCTGGGTGGCTCGGGCGATGACATCCTGTTCGGCCAGGGCGGCAGTGACTACCTGGACGGCGGCAAGGGTAACGACATCCTGCTGGGCGGCACCGGCAACGACACGCTGATTGGTGGTCTGGGCAATGACATCCTGATTGGCGGTGCGGGTGCCGATACCTTCGTCTGGAAATCCGGCGACGTCGGCAACGATGTGATCAAGGACTTCAAGGCGTCGGAAGGCGACCGTATCGATTTGCGCGACCTGCTCAAGGGCGAGACTGACGGCACCATCGATAACTTCCTGAAGTTGACGACGGTGAATAACGTGACGACGCTGCAGATCAGCTCCGAAGGCAAGCTCAACGCCGACGGCGGATTGGCCAATGCCGATGTGACGATCAAGCTGGAAGGCACCAACTGGTCCGGCCAGACGATCAACTCGTTGATCAGCGGTGCCGACCCGACCATCAAGGTCGATCACACCTAAGCTGAACCACTGGACCGGCCGCCTCTTGAGGCGGCCGGCTCATTTCAGGCGGCCCGTCACTGGCACGGGGCCACGGTTGCACGGCATACTCACGCCTGATGTGCGCCGTTGGCCTATGCTGCTGGCAAGTTGTTGCCAGTACTTCTGATGAGGGATGTTCAATGTTCTACGTGCAACGAGATGCACAGGGCGCGCTGATTCGCGTAGAGACGGCAGCCTTCATCGAGTCGACCGATACCCTGCCGGCCGATCATCTTGAGATTCAGACCTGGTTCGCCAACGAAGAGGCGGAGGTCAGCCTCAAGCAACTCAAGCAAAGTGACTCGGAGATGATCCGGGTACTGGAAGACCTGATCCACGTGCTGATCCAGAAAGGCGTGATCAACCTGACCGACCTGCCCGTTGCCGCGCAGACCAAGTTGAAGGGGCGCCTCAATGCTCGGGAATCATTGAGTGGGCTGAGCCGGCTGATCAATGACGATGAGACCGGTTTGATCTGAGCCGCTTAACGCCAGGGCGCAGGCTCTCCAAACAGCTGGCCCTGCACACCAAAAATGCCCATCTCGCGAATCACCTTCAACTCCCCTTCGGTTTCGACGCGCTCCGCGATCAGCGGCAGATCGATGCTGTGGGCCGCACGTTGAATGGCCTCGATGAACAGGCGTTTGTCGCTTTCCTGATCAATGTCACGGATGTAACTGCCGTCGATTTTCAGATAGGCCAGGCCCAGGCGCGCCAGATTGCCGATCATGCTGAAGCGCCCGCCAAAGCGCTGCAGGCTCAAACAGAAGTTCAGTTCCCGCAGACGCTGGGTCAGTTGCTCCAGCACGGCCTGGTCGGGCAATTGCTCCTCACCGATTTCCAGGGTCAGGCGTGGGCCCAGGTTGGCGTGTTGGCGCAAGAGCTCGAACACTCGATTCAGCGCCTGGGGGTCCGCCAGGGTCGCCGCGGACAGGTTCAGGGCCAGTGAATGCTCGTGCCCGCTCAGGTGTTTGAGCACCTGTTCCAACATCAAATGATCCAGGCGCGCCGACCAACCGAACCGCTCGATCCATGGCAGAAAACGCCCGGCCGGGATGGTTTGGCCCTGATCGTCCACCAGCCGCGACAGCACTTTGTAATGCAGGATCAGTTGCGGATCCTGGCTGGCCACCACGGGCTGGAAGTACAACTCAAAACGGTGCTGAGCCAGCGCCTGGTCGAGCAGAGAATGCCAGGCATGGTGATCGTCACCGACACTGGCAGCGGCGCTGTGATCCAGACACACCCAACTGACGTCGCCCTGGGCTTCGGCCTGGGCCAAGGCCTGGTCGGCCAGCGTCAATAGCGACTGGGGCGAGTCCCCATGATTGAACGGCGCCAGACCGATACAGGCAACGGGGGTGACATCGCTGGCACCGGTGGCTTGCAGGCTGAGCAGGGTTTTTTCCAGGTTTTGCGCCAATTGCATCGCCTCTTCACGCACCAGCCCCGGCGCCAACACCGCAAATTCACCGCCGCGGATCCGCGTGACCAAATTGTGGGTTTCCGGGTACGGTGCGCATTCACGCAGCAGCTGTTGGCCCACCGCCTGCAGGAGTCGGTCGGTGCGTTGACCACCCAGGCGCTGGTTGAGGCCGGCCAGGTCCTTGATCCGCAACACCAGCAAGTAACCAGAGCTGGTTTCTTCAGGGTTGCTGACCCGGGCGTTGAGTTGCATCTCGAAATAACGACGGTTGGCCAAGCCGGTAAGCGTGTCCTGATAGGATTCCACCCGCAGTTTTTCGCTGCGCTCGGCCTGTTCCTGGAACAGTGCCTTGAGCTTTTCCACCATCTGATTCATCGCCTGCACCACACGCCGCAATTCCGGGGTGCGCGGCAGGTCGGGCAGGCTCAGGAATTCCCGGCGGGCAATGGCGTGAGACTGCTTGACCATGTAATCCAACGGTTTCAATTGCCGGCGCAGCAACAACGCCCCAAGCACCGCACTGACCGCGCCGCACAGCAGCAGCCAGCCCAGGCTGCCCAACGCGCTCTGCCAGAGCTTCGCCAGGGCGAACATCGGATGGCTGACCACCTCGACCCGCGCGGCCTGCTCCCAGCCACGGCTGACCAAGGCATCGCCACCGGCCGGCTCCAGGCCGATCAACTTGACGAACCAATCCGGCACACCGCTGTTATCGGGGATACCACTACGCTCGACGAGGGTCTGGTCATTGCTCAGGTCCACCACGCGGATGCTCGCGTAGTAACCACTGTCGAAGATAGAGCTGACCAGCAACTCGACCATCGCCGGGTCGTCGATATTCGGTGTCAGGGACAGCGCCAGCGCCGTCGCCGCATCCTGCGCATGGGAGCGCAACTGGTTCACATACTGCGTACGCGAGCTTTCCAGGCTGACCATGAAGCTGCCGCTGAAGGCGACCACCAGGAACAGACAGATAGCGATCAACAGTTGTTTGAACAAAGACATCTGAACGGTTACTCCTAGTTGGCCGGTTCGGCTGGAAAGCCTTCCGCACGCATTTTTTTCAACACATCCTGCCAGCGCGACAAGCGCTTGGTATCACCGACCTTCTTGTTGCCCTTGGCGCCTGGCAGGTACAACCCCTCGGCGTTGAAGGAATACACCGGCAGCAAGTCGGTGCGTTGGCTGGCGGGGCGGATTTCATCGATCAGGCTGTCGAGCACCAGCGGCATGGCATCGGGCGTCGAGTAATAGGTCAGGACCATGTGGGCACGATTCTGACGTAACGCCTTGACGTAAGTAATGCGCAATTTTTCGCTGGGAACGCCCAGGCGGCGAAGGCTGAAGTATTTGGCAATCGCATAGTCTTCACAATCGCCGGCCCCCTTCCAAAGCGCTTCGATGGGGGTTTCCCAATAGTCCACCCGCCCCCACAGATCAATATCTTCCACATAGCGCACTTGTTTGTTGAAGAACAGGTTGACCACCTTGAGCTGCTCCAACTCGCCGACTTGCTTTTGCGTCGACAACAGGCGCTGCCAGTCATCAATCCGCTGCTGGCCTGCACCCAACGGCCCATAAAGGGCGGTCGCCCGGCGACTGATCTGCGAGAAATCCCAATCGGCATGCAACCCGCCAGGCAATAAGCCAGCCAGCAGCAGCGCTGAAAACAACCAGCACAGAATCCGGGAGGGAATTAAGCGTACCGCCAATGCGTTCAGTCCGTAAAAGAGAGACGGATAATCAATGGATGGTGACGGTTCGTCCGACAAAAGACAATGGCACCATGCAATCACGCAAAGTCTGTCGGACAAATGCAATCAAGGACTGTAAGTCATCGTCAAACTCTGTTGTAAGACGAAAAACGGCCTTATTGCACAACTTACAAACGGAAACTTTCCCCGTTTGACAAGCTTGCAAGCACTCTCTAGTGTGCTTTGGATCCAATTAGCCGCACCCATACTAATTATTAAAGGAGGATAGCGTAGTCGTGACGCAGAAGCCGAACCCTTTGAGCAGCATCGAAATCCGCGGGCCCATTCCCGCCCATCTCGCCCGAGCCGTCATTGAAGAAACATTACGCAACGCCATTCTGGATGGCCGCCTCCCCTGTGGCACAGCCATGCGCCAGCAAGAACTGGCCAGCCTCTTCGGGGTAAGCCGAATGCCCGTGCGCGAGGCGTTGCGCCAACTGGAGGCGCAGTCGCTGTTGCATGTGGTGACCCACAAGGGAGCAGTCGTTGCACCGCTGATCGAAGACAACTCGGGCGAAACCTACGCATTGCGCATTCTGCTGGAGTCCGAGGCCTTGCGCTTGTCGATTCCTCGGCTCAGCGAAGAAGATATCGCCCAAGCAGCTGCGATTATTGATGCATTGGAACGTGAGACCGACTACACCGAAATCGGCCGGCTGAATCGTCTGTTTCATATGGCGCTGTATGGCCAAGCTCCGAACCAGCGGTTGTTGAAGCTGGTTGAACACGGCTTGAATGAAGAGGAGCGGTTTCTGCGCTTCAACCTTGAAGCCATGGGGCTGGGCGAGACGTCTCAAGCGGATCATCGCGAACTGCTGAACCTGGTAGCGCAGAAAAAAGTCGACGAAAGCGTACTGACGCTGCGCAACCATCTCATGCGCGGCATGGAGGTGATCACTCTTTACCTGAACAGTCTCAAGCAGGACAGCGATAAGGACGCCGTTTAGTTTTTCCGGAACCGGACGCCCTCCGTCGGCCACAAAGCGGCGTCCCGCAGCCTTGAATGCACATTGTTCATATAGCCCTGCAAATACAAAGGAAACTTCTTACTCTTAACTAACAACTACCACACTGATGCATCTTTCCTCGAAAAATAATCTATAACATCAAACAGCATCTTTACGCTTAAGCGTTTTAATATTTCCTCACTGACTCCCGACATTTCTATCGAAAGCGTGAATACCTGCTTGAACCTTGCCATGCGCAATGCTCCGCTAAATATAACTGGAGCGTCCTGCAATTACTTGATTCGCACCAGTCACCACACCCCACGGGCGTCATTGGCCACGGGCTATTGCTGTATTCGTCCCCAAAATAGACAACGCTCATGTGTTGTCACAATGAATTTTTCTACTTGAGCCAACATAACGACTTATAGGCATTAATCATGCTCCAACACCGAGAACTACTTGAATCTAAAAAACAGCAACTTTGCAACCATCCTATCTTCCGGGAGGTCAACTCGCTGACCAAACTCAGAAGTTTTATGCAAAACCATGTATTTGCCGTGTGGGACTTCATGACATTGGTAAAACGCCTGCAGCGGGATTTGACCTGTATTCGTTTGCCTTGGCTACCGCCGGCTGACCCGCAGGCGGCACGCCTGATAAACGAGATCGTGCTGAGCGAGGAGTCAGACACATGCACGCGTGCTGGACATTACAGTCACTTCGAACTGTACCTGGACGCCATGCGCCAAATCGGTGCCAGCACGGCTCCCATCGAAGCCTTCATCTCCCTGCAGCGAGAGGGCGTCACCGCCGACACCGCGTTATCGCGCATTGATATTCATCCGGCTGTGGAACGCTTCGTCAGGCGCACTCTGGCTATCGCGTTGCACGCGCCAACCCACTGCGTCGCGGCGGCCTTTGTGCATGGTCGTGAAAGTGTCATTCCGGCGATGTTCAAACGGTTGCTGGACGGCTGCGAAGTCATGCATCACCAGGCACCGACCTTGCGCTACTACCTCAAGCGACATATTGATCTGGATACTCACGAGCACGGACCCGCTGCCGAGCAATTGCTCAGTCGACTGACCCACGCCAACCCGCACCACAAACAACAAGCCTGTAGCGCTGCCCTTGGTGCCGTGGAGAGCCGTATCGCTTTATGGGACGGACTCCTTCAGCCTTCGCCCGCCGAACGAAGAGAGGTAACGCTGTGATGGCCAGCGACTATCGCTCATTTGCCGAAGACTGGGAGCTTCACGCGACCATTCGCACGCGCCCTCGTCGCGTGTTGGAGAACGACGACAAGCTGATCTATCCCCCATGTCGCCAGCCTTTGGTGCTCAGCGCCGCGTTTCTTGAGCATTGTCCCCAGTGGCGGGATTTTGTCCTGGTGCAAACGTTTTATAAATTCATCAATGATGTGGTGATTTTCGAAACGGAAATCGTCGACAACACCGCCCGAAGCATCGCCAAGAACCGTTTTTCAATACCCTTCCCGCCTGCTTGTCGCTACGGCGCCATGACCATCGTCGTCGATGAGGATTACCACGCCCTCGTCGCCATGGACTTCATGCAGCAAACGGTGGCGATGACCGGCATAGCTCCCCTTCAACTGCCTGTGGCAATCGAGTTGAGTCGCGCCATACCCATTGCGCAGGCGAAAGCCCCGAACCATCTGCGAGACGCTATAGAGCTGATTTGCGTGGCGATTGCCGAGAATACCGTCACCCACGAAGTTGCGGCATTCGCCAGGGATGACAGCGTCAAACTGTCAGTCAGGGGCTTGATGGCTGACCACTTGCTGGACGAGGGCCGCCACGCCAAGTTCTGGACCCATCTGGTACGACTCTATTGGCAGACGGCAAGCGCCAAGGATCGCGACTGTATCGCCCAAATCCTGCCCGTCTTCCTTCAACATTATTTGACTAATGCACTGCAAAAAGACTTCGACCTACAGCTGATCGAGCACTTGGACGTCAACGCCGGTACCCGCGAGGCCCTCCGTGCGGAGATTCAGGCCCTGGCCTTCCCGATTACCGGCCAGCATCCGTTGATCGAAAACATCATGGGATTTCTGCGCCGTAGCGGGTTATTGCAAACACCTTGTATTGCACAGTCGCTGGCGGCCTATCTGCCTGGATCGGGGAGAAGCTCATGAGACGCCTGGAAATCATGCTGATCGGTAGCAGCCCGGCCTTGAATGAAGTGAAGCAGGCGCTGGAAGCTTTCGGGCATGGACTCAGCGGCCCAATGCCGGATATCGATCTGTTGATTGAAGACGGCAGCCAGCCCGTTCCGCAGGCTCTAAACCAGGCTGCATGGTTGAGTCTGCGCCTGGCCGTCGGGCCTTTGGTTGAATGTGGCCTGCCGTCACTGCAGTTTCGCTGCTATGACCGCGCGCACCAGTTGATTGCTGTTCTGGATGTGATGCCGGGGTCCTGCGGCAATGGCCAACGACTACGTCGGCAAGCAGTGGCGCGATTTGTGGAATGGGTCGCAAGGCATGTCAGTGGTTTCTCGCGCCAGGCCGAATACCTCTCACAAACCGCGACTGCTTCTGTATGTCCAGAACAAGCTTTGCAGGGCCTGGAAGGACTGGCGTACCTGCATCGTTTTAACCGGACCGCCGACCCGGTACTCCTGGAAAAAGCCAGGACGCCATTGATCACACGGCTGGAGCACAGTTTACGTACCTTTGCCGAGCGACCGGCGCTGAACATTGCAGGCAGTACCTTCAGTTACCGCCGCTTGCACCGACAAAGCCTGGCCATTCAAGACGTTCTGTGGCCGTTGATCGAGGGCGTACAGACACCAGTGGTCGGGATCTGCCTGGGCAAATCTGTCGAGTTGTATGCCGGTATTCTGGCAATCATGGGGTGCGGCGCGATCTACCTGCCGCTGGAGCCGGGCCACCCGGTGGTACGCCAGAAAAGCATGCTGGACACCGCAGGAGCGGTGGTATTGCTGGATGACGGTCAGCATCCCTTGCGAGAGCATTTCACGGCCCTGAATGTCAGCCTTATCGATAGCCAAGATACAGATAACCGCCAACCGCTGATAAGAACGCTACCCCCGATCGATAGCGCCAGCATGGTGCTCTATACCTCGGGGACCACGGGACAGCCCAAAGGGGTCTGGCTCAGCCAGCACAATCTGGCGCATTTCTGTGCATGGTATGCCCGGCATGTACGGCTCAACGAATCCAGTCGTGTCCTGCAGTTTTCGTCCTTGAGTTTTGACTCTTCGTTGATTGACCTCTTTCCCTCTTTAAGCGCGGGAGCCACGCTGATAGTGCCCACCGAGGAACAACGTCACGACCCCCGCCAGTTAGTTAAACTCATCCGCCAACAGCGCATCAGCCACGCATTTGTGCCGCCGGCACTGCTGAGCATCCTGCCGCTGGAAGGGCCGTGGGACCTTGAGCACCTGCTGACCGGCGGCGACATCTGCGAGCCCCATGTGATCGAGCATCTGGCCGGGCAATGTGCTTTACACAATCTGTATGGACCGACGGAAGCCACGGTCCTGGCCACCACGTGCCGACTAAAGGTCGACGACAGCAATCGTCATCTCGGCGTGCCCATTGCCAACAGCCAGGTGCTGATTCTCGACGAACACCAGCAGCCCGTCGATGAACACGTTGTGGGCGAGTTGTACATCGCCGGACCCGGAGTGAGCCTGGGTTATGTGAACCAGCCACGGCACACCGCCGAGCATTTTGTGCAGCTGTCGCTGCCCGATGGCCAAGTATTGCGCACCTATCGTACCGGCGACAGGGCAAAGTGGACGGCACATGGCATCGAGTTTGTCGGACGCGTGGACCATCAAGTGAAGATACGCGGCTTTCGGGTCGAGCCTCAGGAGATCGAACAGCGCCTGCGCGACAGCCATCTTTTCCGCCAGGTGGCAGTGGTAATCGATCGAGACCTGAGAATCCTGGCCTTTGTGGCGCAGCCCAACGCCAGCGACGCCGACTCGCCCCTTAGCGCGCTCAGACACTATGCCCGGCAGACACTGCCGGACTATATGCAACCGACCGCCTGCACCGAGCTGGCGGAAATGCCGTACTCCAGCAACGGCAAGGTCGATCGACAGGCACTGTTGAAACGGGTGGCACAGCCCGCCTCGGATGCCATCTTGCGCGCGCCGCAAACGCTCATGGAAACCCAGTTGCTCCACCTGTGGAGTGAACTGCTGGCGTTACCGGTCAGCGAGATATCGACGGACGATAGTTTTTTCCACCTCGGCGGTCACTCCATCCTGCTTTCAACCCTGCTGCTGCGTATCCGCGAGTTGTGTGGTCGCAGCCTACCGCTCAGCCGGTTTATTGAAGCGCCAACGGTGCGCAACCTCGCGGCGCTGTTAGGGGGTGACGCAGCGGTCCACCCCCCCACTCATCATGCGGCACGGGACACACAGCGGGCGCTGGGGATATGCATGCTACCGGCGGAGCGGGCGGGTGATCGACAAAAAATCATCGTGACCGGCGCCAACAGTTTCGTCGGCGTACATATTGTCGAAGCGCTCCTGGCGGCCGGTGCGACGGAGGTTGCCTGTCTGGTCCGTGGAAGTGCCGGACAGTCGGCCACCAGCCGATTTGCACAGGCTTTGCGTGAGTACCGCATGGAACATCTGGATTGGCGCCGGCTGCAGGTCTACGCCGCCGATATCCGTCAGCCGCGTCTCGGGCTAGGCATCCAGGACTATCACTACCTGGCCCGGCAATACGGGGTGCTGGTACATAACGCGGCCCACGTCAATCACGTCATGGATTACGCCGCCCTCGCCAGGGACAACGTGGAACCTGTGCTGGAATGCCTTCGCTTGTGTGAAACCCATCGCAAGAAGGTATTCAATTTCGTTTCGACATTGTCGGCCTCCAGCAGCATGGACGCCCAAGGCAATGTGCTTGAAGCGCCCGCGGCCCCTACACCGCCGCTCTACCTCAAGAACGGTTACAACCTGTCCAAATGGGTGGCTGAGCGCTTATTGGACCGCGCCGCCAGACAAGGTGCCTGGGTCAATATCTATCGCCCCGGGAACATCAGTTTCAATAGTCAAAACGGGGTCTGCCAACCGCATAAGAATCGCTTGATGCTAATGCTCAAAGGCTCGCTGCAATTGGGTCGGGTGCCACGCTGGCAACTGAACTTCGATTTGATGCCAGTAGACTTTCTAGGGCGTTTCATTGCTTTCCACAGCGGCCGCCACGATTCAGCAAGGAGCGTGTTCAATTTGCACAATCCGCAACCGCTGAGTTGGGAGACCTACGTCGATGCCTTTCGGCAGGCAGGTCATGTGTTCGAACTGGTGAGCGTGGCCGATTGGCAACATCATCTGCGGGAAGTCGGGCGCGAAAACGCTTTGTTCGGTGTTCTCGGCTTCTATCTTAATGGGCCGGGAGAGGACATCGGCGACACGTCGCTGATTTGCCACGACAACGCGCGGTATGGCGTCGAAACGATGGGGGTGCAGTACCCGGAGAAAAGTCCCGAGTTGTTGCATAAGGGCTGCCAATACCTCAAGACCATTGGCTTTCTGTGAGCCCGCCCCCAGGAAAACCTTATGAAACCACTGCAACCCGATACGTTGATCAAGAACCCCAGCAGCAGACCCGTGGTGTGCTCAGTCACGATTGCCTGCAGCGCCATCGAGCTGTGGAATATCGTGGGCCGTTTCAACCGCTTTGACGCGTTCATTCCTGCCTTGTCCCGCATTGAAATGACGGGCGACGGAGTGGGATCGCTGCGCAAGAAATTTTTCCACGATGGCAACATCGTGGTGGAGCAGCTCAACAGCCACGATTGCGAGGCGATGCACATGACCTGGACGACGATCTATAACACGTTGGGCGTGGCTCGATTGTGGGCGGCAATGAGTGTCGAGTCACTGGGGCAGACCCATTCCAGGGCGACCTGGACCCTCATGGCAGAGCCTGTCGATAGGCGTGATGCAGCTGGGTTTGAACAGTTCATCCAGGCTTTCGCGCAAAGCGCATTGAACAACGTACGCCAGCTGCTTGCCTGAACACGCATGACGGGGTGAAGGCGTCGACGCCCGCACCCCGTTGCCGATCAGATTTTGAAACTGTCGACCAATTGCTTCAAACGACTGGCTTGTTGCGACAGAGCATCGCAATCTTTCAAGGTTTCGTTGAGATTGCTCACGCCCTGCTGGTTAAGCAGGTTGATCTGGTTGATGTCGACGTTAAGCGTCTCCACCACCGCCGTTTGCTCCTCGGTGGCTGCGGCTACGGACTGGTTCATCCCATCGATCTCGACGATCCGCTGGGTCACGCTCACCAGTCGTGCACCTGCCTGGTTGGCAACTTCGACACTTTCTTCGCTGGACACCTGGCTGGCGTTCATCGTGGTCACCGCCTCACGCGAGCCAACCTGCAGCGAGGTAATCATCTTATGGATTTCCTCTGCTGACTCCTGAGTACGGTGAGCCAAGTTGCGCACCTCATCAGCAACCACGGCGAAGCCACGGCCGGCTTCTCCCGCGCGGGCAGCTTCAATGGCGGCATTCAAGGCCAACAGGTTGGTTTGCTGGGAAATGCCTTTGATCACGTCGAGAATGTGGCCAATGTTGTCGGTGCTGGCATTCAGGGTTTCGATCTGAGTGCAGGACAGGCTGATTTTCTGTGACAGCTCCGACATCGCCCGGATGGTCTGCTCGACGACTTGGCGGCCGTCATCCGCTTGCTCACTGGCACCACTCGCGTGTTGCGAGGCATCTGCGGCGTTGCGGGCGATTTCCTGGGTGGCGGCACCCAGTTCGTTAATAGCGGCAGCCACACTGTTGGTACGCGCGCTTTGCTCGTCGGAGCCGATAATCGAAGCGTTGGACGATGCCATCACGCGCTGGGAAAGATCATGAACCTGCCGGGTCGCGGAAGACACTTCACTGATCGATGCGTGAATACGCTCTACAAACTGATTGAAAGCACCACCCAGCTCGCCAAACTCGTCTTTGCTTTCCACAACCAGGCGACGGGTCAAGTCACCTTCACCCTGGGCAATGTCCTGCATCGCGCGGCCCATGGTGGTCAGGGGGCGCATCAATACTTGAATCAACAAGCTCAGCAATAGCGCAATTGCCGCGACCGCGATGAACATTGCGATCAAGGCCGAGGTACGAAACTTACCCAAAGGCGCATAGGCTTTGTCTCTATCAATCGACAAGCCGATGTACCAGTCTGCGTTCGGTAAACCGCTGATCGGGGTAAAGGACAGGATCCGATCCTGACCATGCAGCACTACATCCTGAGTGCCTTTCTCGATACGCACGGGAGTACCTGGGTAGATGTCCTTGAGGTTTTTCATCACTTGATCCTGGTCCGGACTCACGATCACCTGACCGTCACCGCTGACCAGGAAAGCATGCCCGATGCCGCCGAAGTCCACCGAGTTAATGATCTTCACCAGGGTTTGCAGACTCAGGTCACCACCGACTACCCCGAGCAACTCACCATTTTTCTTGACCGGCATAGCGATGGTCACGATCAGGCCACCGACAGCAGCCATATAAGGCGGCGTGAGCATTGGCTTGTCAGCGGCAACTGCCTGCTTGTACCAGGGACGTTGACGCGGATCGTAGTCAGCGGGCATTTGCGCATCGGGGCGCTGGGTGAAAACGCCGTTGGTTTGACCCACGTAGGTGAACTGGAAGTTTGACGTGAACGCTGGCTGATCCACCAAGCCAGGAAGATCAGCACTGCTGCCTTGATGCGCAACGTTTTGCGCCAGGCTTTCCAATGCCAATATCCGGCCACTGAGCCAGTTCTGCACGCTGCTGGCCGTCAGGTCACCGGATTGCTCGATGGATGACTCCAGGTTTTGTTTGATCGCGCTACGTTGCAGGTAATCGTTGTACAGCGTGAATAACGCGAAGGCTATAACTACAACGCCTGACGCAGCCAACAGAATTTTATGACTGAACTTGAGATTCATTTCATCGACTTCTTTTTGCCAAAATGGGGGTGAGCGTGCCGGGTGCAACATTCCATGTAATGCCATAGGCGGACTCTTCGACCGCTCTATTTCGGTGCGCGCATGGCTATTCAGGCTGTCGGCCAAGTCGGAATAAATCTTAGGGGTTTATGAGCCTGATGCTCTTTTTATGTACGAAAGTGACCAGTGGTAGCAATTTCAGGGCCCAATCACTCAATGCCACTGCTGGAGCTTCAGCCAGGATGCAGGCCGTTTTCCATGCCGTGAGTCAGCGGTGTAGCAAGAATATGCACTGGCCCTGAACGACAAAACCCCCGCCTGCATTAGCAGACGGGGGTTTCGGAATTCAATCTTGACGATGACCTACTCTCACATGGGGAAACCCCACACTACCATCGGCGATGCATCGTTTCACTGCTGAGTTCGGGATGGGATCAGGTGGTTCCAATGCTCTATGGTCGTCAAGAAATTCTGTGACCAGAGCGTTGCGTTTGCAACGTGCCGGTGAAAATCATGGACTTCTACAT
>NZ_JCAXED010000027.1:0-21380 GCF_059758795.1 Pseudomonas sp. GQ91 | reverse complement strand
TTAGGGTGAGGGGTGGTTCTCAAGCCAAACACCAAACACGGATATGCCCCCCCCCTCAAGCAAACAACCCAGCCATCACCCTCAAGCGCTTTTTGTATACCCGTCGCGCCTCCAACGCTTCTTCCAACGTCACCGCGACAAACCCGGCACGCTGATTGGGTTGCATCTGAGCGATCAGATCCAGGTCGGCACTGATCACCGTGCCAATCATCGCGTAGCCACCGCCCGACACCGCATCCCGGTGCAGCACAATCGGCTCCAGCCCGGCCGGGACCTGGATCGAGCCGATAGGGTAGCAACTGTCGACGATGTTCGAAGGATCGGAACCGGCGCCAAACGGTTGTTCCCGTGGCTGAAAACTCAAGGCGCTGCCGCCCTTGAAGCGATAGCCAATACGATCAGCCTCCGAGCCGACCGTCCAGGGTTCGGCAAAAAAACTGTTTTTCGCGCCCGCCGTCAGTCGCTCGTAATACAGTCCGGGCACTACCCGCAACGTAACCTCACCACCCACCGATTGCCGTAACGCCATGGGCAGGCTGTTGCCCGCACGGCCGCTACCGCTGGCCTCGCCGATAGGCAATTGATCACCTTCCTGCAACCGGCGCCCATGAAACCCACCCAACGCCCCGAGGGCATACGTTGACCGGCTGCCCAGCACCAACGGCACGTCAATACCACCGGCCACCGCCAGATAAGCCCGCGCGCCAGCCTTGGGGAACTCGAAACGCAGCACTTGCCCGGCACGTACCTGGAATGCGGTGTCCTGATGCACCCCTTCACCGTCCAGGCGCGCAGACATCAGCGCGCCGCTGATTGCCACCAGGACATCCTGCTGAAACTCCAGCTCTGGCCCGATCAACGTACATTCCAGCCCGGCCGCGCCAGCCGGGTTGCCCACCAGATGATTGGCCGCACTCAAGGCGTATTGATCCAGCGCACCGGATGGCGGGATACCCAGGTGGTAGTAACCTTCGCGCCCCAGATCCTGCACGGAAGTGGCAAGGCCCGGCTTGATGACCTTGATCATGCGAGCGCCTCCTGCAAGGTTTTCGGGTAACCGACTGGATCGGCGAGGAATGCGTCGAGGGAAAAGTCCACCGAGCGCATACGCAAATCGAAGCGACCTGCCTCCACTTCGACCACGGCCAGGTCGTAAGCCTCGCGGTCCATGGGTTTGAACTGCACGATATCGCCGGGCCGGAAGAACACCATGTGCTCCTTGAGGTAAGCCAACCGTTGCGCCGGGTCGTAGATCGGGGCCGGCGTAACGCCGAACATCTGGTAACCCCCGGCGCCGCGGACTGAGTAGATGCAGCCGAAACAGCCGCCATGACCGAGGGTCAGTTTCGGCGTGTCCGTGCGCGGGCGCAGGTATTTGGGCACCTGCAACTGGCGCTCGCGCTCGACCATCTGGAACATGAAGGGCAATCCCGCGACAAAGCCGACCATCGAGACAAACCACGGCGCGCCGCTGTGAGCCGCGATAAACGCATCGACATCCGCCAGGCCATTGATCCGCGCGGCGTACTCCAGATCGGTGCCTCCCGGGTCTTGATGGCGATCGCGAAAACGCATCAGGGTTTCATGGGTCCAGGGATCGTTGTACAGCACCGGGATCTCGATGATCCGGGTGTGCAAGGTGCGCTCGGCCACCGCCTGGGCTTCGGCACTCTGCACCGCGTCGAGCAGCACGTGCGGGGCAATCTGGTCAGGGTCGAAACGAATCTGGAAGGAGGCGTTGGCCAGGCATACATCCAGCACCCCCGGCAGATTCAGGCGTTCCACCGCACGGGTGACGGCCATGCCCTTGAAGAAGGCTTGCAGGGACATGCTGTCGCTGACCTCGGCGAACAAATGTTCATCAGCGCCAAAGCTGTAGCGGATCGGGGATGTTTCAGCCATGTCTGTTCCTCTTGGAATCATTGTAGAAAGGCAGGCGAATGTGATTCAGACCCGGTGTCTGGGCACCGGTATCGTTCAACGCGGTGCGCGCACGACTATCCCCGCTTGATCCAGCGCCCTGCGCGTGGCTTCCACCAGATCGAGGGCGCCGGGGGTGTCGCTGTGCAAGCAGATGGAATCGAATTCGATCGCCAAGTCTTCGCCTTCGACGGTGCGCACCAGACCGCTCTGGCAGGCACGCAGGACACGCGCCGCGACGGTTGCCGGATCCAAGGCGCGAACACTGCGGGTAAACACGATGGAGCCGGAGAGATCGTATTCACGGTCGGCATAAAACTCCCGCACCACCGGTTGCCCCAGCGCCTTGGCAATCCGCCAGATCACCGAGTCGGGCATGCAGTACAGCAACAGGCCAGGCTCCAGGCGTTGCAGGTTTTCCACCAGCAGGCGCGCAACCTCTTCGTCCCGGGCCAGGTGCATGTACAACGCGCCATGGGGCTTGATGTGTTGCAGCGTCACGCCTTGCGCCCTGGCAATCTCGCGCAGCGCGCCGAGTTGATAGAGCATGTCGTCGACCAATTCCTGGGCCGGCGCATTGATGTGCCGGCGACCGAACCCCACCAGGTCGCGAAAGCCCGGATGGGCGCCGACAGCGACGCCTAACTGCTTGGCGCGTTCCACGGTGCGACGCATGGTGCCGGGGTCGCCGGCATGGAAGCCGGTGGCGACGTTGGCCGAACTGATAAACCCCATCAGTTGGTGGTCCACGCCATCGCCAATGGTCCAAGGGCCGAAGCCTTCGCCCATGTCCGAGTTGAAATCCACTGTGTGCATCGAGGCCGCTCCGCAAAAGATCGTGCGACGGAAAGTAGGCTGCAGCTTGACCCCTTGGGAAGATCTATTATCAGATGGGTTATCTTCTGAAAATCAGATAACTGTGTTTGGGGAAGCCCGCATGTCACTCACCTTGCGCCAGGTCCGCTACTTTGTCGCCACCGCCGAAATCGGCCAGATTTCCCAGGCGGCCATTCACCTCAACATCTCGCAGTCAGCGGTAACCACGGCGATCAAGGAACTCGAAGCCATGCTCGGTGCCCAGTTGTTTGTGCGCTCAGCCCAGGGCATGAACCTGACCGACGCCGGACGCCATTTTCTCAACCGCGCCTACGTGATCGTGCGCAGCGTCGATGATGCGCTGAACAGCCCGTTGCCGGACTACCGCGCCAGCGGTGTGTTGCGCGTCGCGGCCAGTTACACCGTGCTGGGGTACTTCCTGCCGCATCACCTGCAGCGCATGGAACACTGGCACCCGGACGTGACCATCGAGGTCTTCGAGCAGGAACGCCAGGCAATCGAACAGGGCTTGCTGGACGCGCAATTCGACATGGCCGTGGTCCTGACCGCCAACCTCACCCATCCGCATATTGTCTCCGAAACCCTCTTCAACTCCGAACGCCGCCTGTGGCTGCCCAGCCACCATCCATTATGCGAACGCAGCGCCGTCAGCCTGGCCGACGTGGCCAAGGAACCCTATATCCTGCTGACCGTCGATGAGGCCGAACACAGCGCCAGACGCTATTGGCAGCAGGCCGGGCAGACGCCCACCGTGCGGCTGCGCACCAGTTCGGTGGAAGCGGTGCGCAGCATGGTGGCCAATGGCAGCGGCGTGGCGATTCTGTCGGACCTGGTGCACCGCCCGTGGTCGCTGGAGGGCAAGCGCATTGAAACCGTGAGCGTGACCGACCACGTGACGCCGATGAGTGTCGGCCTGGCCTGGCACCGGGAGCGGGCGTTCACCCCGGCCATGCAGGCGTTCCGCGACTACTTCCACGACGCGTTCCTCGCCCCGCAGCAGTTGACGGCGCGGCGTTAAAGCAGCGCTTTCAACGTGGCCGCCAGCCAATCCATGAACACCCGCACCCGGATGGGCAGATGACGCTGGCCGGCGTACAGCATCGACACGTCCAGCGAAGGTGCCGGATAGTCCTGGAGGATCGCTACCAACTCGCCACGCGCGAGCAAGTCGCGGATGCCCAACCCGGGCACCTGGACAATTCCGAAACCGGCCAGGCACGCCGCCTGATAGGCGTCGGTGCTGTTGACCGTTACCCGCCCGGCCATGGCGACACGCTGCACCTTGTTGCCCTGCATGTATTCGAAACCCGGCGAGCGAGCACCCAGCGGACGGACGTAATGCACCAGGTGATGGTCGGCCAGATCCGCCAAGCTCCTGGGTTCGCCGTAACGCTGCAGATAACCGCGGCTCACGCAGTTGATCATCGGCATGCTGCACAGCAACCGTGCCACCACGGACTGATCCGGCTGCGCGCCGATACGCAACACGCAATCAAAACCTTCAGCCAGGAGATCAACTTGCCGGTCGGAGCTGCTGATCTCCAGCTCGATCAGCGGATGCCGATCCATGAACTCCGGTAGCCGCGGCACGATGTGCTCACGGGCCATGACGTTGGGCATGTCGATCCGGATCCGTCCGCTCAACTGCGTCTCATCCTGGCGAAACAGTCCTTCCAGCTCCTCCATGTGCGACAGCAAATCCTTGCTGCGCTCATACAGCACCCGCCCGTCCTGAGTCGTCTGAACCTTGCGCGTGGTGCGTTGCAGCAGCCGCGTACCCAACAGTTCTTCCAACGCCTGTACATGCTCGGACACCGTGGAACGTGGCAGCCCCAGGCGCTCGCCGGCCTGGGTAAAACTCGACAGTTCGGTGACGCGTACGAAGGTGAGCAACAGGTCCAGTTTATTCATGACGACGCTCGGCGATTGTTCGGATAATCCGGCCAGTGATTCCGGTTTACCGCTGTTTATCACGTATCGGGCGGACAAATACACTCAATCCCACTGATTACCCGTTCGCTCAGAGGACCTCACCATGACCCGTAAAATCGCATTGATCACTGGCGCCAGCCGCGGCTTGGGCAAAAGCACGGCCTTGCACCTGGCGGCACAAGGCGTCGACATCATCGGTACTTATCACAGCAAGGCCGACGAGGCTCAGGCCGTTGCGACCCAGATCGAGCAGCTCGGCGGCCGCGCCGCCATGTTGCAACTGGATGTCAGCCAAAGCAGCTCGTTCGACGCGTTCGTCCGTGACATAGGCAACAAGCTGAAAGAAGTTTTCGCACGAGAGCATTTTGATTTTCTGATCAATAACGCCGGGACCGGCACCCACGCCAGTTTCCTCGAGACCACTGAAGAACAGTTCGACCAAATGCTCGCGATCCATCTCAAGGGCCCGTTCTTCCTGACGCAAAAGCTGCTGCCACTGATCGTCGACGGCGGCCGGATCATCAATATTTCCAGCGGCCTGGCCCGCTTCAGCCTGCCGGGCTATGCCGCCTACGCCTCAATGAAAGGCGCGGTGGAAGTACTGACCCGCTACCAGGCCAAGGAACTGGGCGCCCGCGGTATCAGCGTCAACACGCTGGCTCCCGGTGCCATTGAAACCGACTTCGGTGGCGGCACCGTACGTGATAACGCCGACATCAACGCTTTTGTCGCCAGCAATACCGCCCTGGGTCGGGTCGGTTTGCCGGACGATATCGGTGGCGCGATTTCCACCCTGTTGGCTGACGGCAGCCACTGGATCAACGGTCAGCGCATCGAAGCCTCGGGCGGGATGTTCGTATAACACCGTCACACTTGCTCAGGTACACGCTGCTGCAGGAATTTCTCCCGCAGCACGTCGTACCCCCAGTGATACACGTAGGTGTATGGCAGGAAAAACAACAGCACGCCGATGTCGAGAATGAAGGCCTGCAGCAAGCTGATGTCCAGCCAGGCGGCAATCAGCGGTACACACACGATGATCAGCCCGCCTTCGAACAACAGGGCGTGCAGCACACGGGTCCAAACACCATTGGCCAATTGCAGGCGCGCCTTGAGGCGGTCGAACAAGCCGTTGAAAATGATATTCCAGGTCAGCGCCAAAAGGCTGATGGCCAGCGTTACCATGCCCATCTCCAGGGCCGGTTTGTCCATGATCCAGGCCAGCAGCGGGGTGCAAATCATCAAGGCCAGGGCCTCGAAGCCAATCGCCTGGAAAACGCGTTCGGTGAGGGACTTAGTCGTGTTCATGAGCCGTGCTCTGTGAAGGTCGAGGGTTGCCATGTTCAACCCTTGCATCGATACTTCATAACTAATAACCATCGACCAAGGCGATAGATGATGGCTTCGCATGAAGTGTTGCAGGCGTTTGTGCAAGCGGCGACTCAAGGCTCGTTTTCTGCCGCCGCGCGCAAGCTGGGCAAGAGTCAATCCACCGTCAGCGCAGCGGTGGCGAGCCTGGAGATTGACCTGGATGTGGTGCTGTTCGACCGCAGCAGCCGCAAACCGACCCTGACCGCGGCCGGCCACGTTCTGCTGCAGCGGGCCGAACAGGTGCTGGAAGCCGGCAGCCGGCTGGCGCTGGCGGCCAGTCAATTGTCCCAGGGCCTGGAGCCCAAGCTCAGTATCGCCATGTCGGACACCTACCAGTCGGGGCACTTCGACGCGGTGCTCAGCGCCTTCGAACAGCGTTATCCGGACATGGAGCTGGAATGGTTGATCGCCGAGTGCGAAGACTTGATCGCGCTGGTGCAAAGCGGACGGTCACAGATTGCCTTTATCGAGGCGCAGGAGATCTACCCGCCCGACCTGACCGGAGCCACCGTCGAAGAGCGCGCGGAACTCGCCTTGTTCGTTTCACCCCAGCACCCGCTGTCCCGGCTTGACGGCATTGATCAACAAGCGCTGCAGCAACACCGTGAACTGCGGTTGGCAAGCGTCATCAATCCGAATGAGAGCCGACCGACGGGACGAGTGTGGTCGGCTCCCAGCTTCGTGATGCTGATGGAAATGGCCATCCTCGGTTTCGGTTGGGCAGCCCTGCCCCGCTGGCTGGTGGAGCGCTTCGCGAATGGCCAACTGGTGGAACTCAACGCACGCGGCTGGCCACGCTCGGTGGCCGTGGATGCGCTGTGGTCCCGGCAACATCCGCCGGGGCCGGCGGGAAGTTGGTTTCTCGAAAAAATGCTGGAGAGCAGGCTCGCTGTCAGAGTTCAGCCAGGCGACGTTCGATAAAGCGTTTTTCCGGGGTTTGTCGGGTCAGCGTCAGAGCTTTTTCATACGCTTGTCGCGCCTCTTTCACTCGGCCCAACTGCCGACAAAACTCCCCCCGCGCAGAATGCGCCAGATGGTAATCCAGCAGTTCGCCCCGGGCCAGGATCCCGTCCACCTGCAGCAATCCCGCCAATGGCCCGTCGCGCATGGCCAAGGCCGCCGCCCGGTTAAGCTCGATCACCGGCGACGGCAACATTCTGAGCAACACGTCGTAAAGCCCGACAATCTGCCGCCAATCCGTTTCACCGGCACTCGGTGCTTCGGCGTGTACCGCGGCAATTGCCGCCTGCAAGCAGTAAGGCCCGAAACGCCGGGTCTTCAGGGCCGCCTCGACCAAGGCGCAGCCTTCGGCAATCAAGGATGCTTCCCACAATGAACGGTCTTGCTCATCCAGCAGTACCAGTTCGCCGGTGTGCGACATACGTGCCGGACGTCGGGATTCATGCAGCAACATCAAGGCCAACAGGCCCATGACTTCCGGCTCGGGCAACAGCTCCATGAGCAGCCTGGCAAGACGAATGGCTTCGCGGGTCAAGTCATCACGGGTCAGATCGTCGCCGGTGGAGGCCGAGTAACCTTCGTTGAACACCAGATAAATCACACGTAGCACGCTGTCCAGGCGCTCGGGCAATTCCGCCAGGGACGGCACCTGATAGGGAATCTTCGCCTCACGGATCTTGCTTTTGGCACGCACAATCCGTTGGGCGATGGTGGCGGGTGTGGCGAGAAACGCCCGGGCAATTTCCTCGGTGGTGAGGTCACAGATCTCACGCAAGGTCAGTGGTACCTGCGCATCCGGCGCCAGCGCCGGATGGCAGCAGGTAAAGATCAGGCGCAGGCGGTCGTCTTGCACGTCTTCAGCACTCCAGTCAGCCTCTTCCAGCGCATCGGCCTGGGCCAGCAACAGCGCCTGGGACGCCGCAAAACGTGCCTGACGGCGCAGCCGGTCGATGGCCTTGAAGCGCCCGGTGGAGACCAGCCACGCCCGAGGATTGTCCGGCACGCCGTCTTGTTGCCAGCGCTCGACCGCGACGAAGAACGCCTCATGCAAGGCTTCTTCGGCGAGGTCGAAATCGCCGAGCAGGCGAATCAGGGTCGCGAGAATGCGCCGTGATTCATTACGGTAGATCGCCTCGACCTGGGCCTTGATGATCAACCCTCAAGGCCCTCGCTCACGCGCCGCGCCGGTACTCGGCGCTGGCAATGCCGCCGATCCTGTCTTGAGCACACCTTGGGCAAGCCTCCTGACGCTCGGGTTACTGGGGTGAGAGGTTCAACTCACGCACCGGACGCACCTCAACACTGCCGACCCGGGCGGCGGGGATACCCCCCGCGACCTGGAGCGCTTCGTTCAAGTCCTTGGCATCAATCAGATAGAACCCGGCAAGCTGCTCCTTGGTTTCGGCAAACGGTCCATCAGTGATCGACAACTTGCCGTTGCGCATGCGCACGGTGGTGGCGCTCGACACCGACTCCAGCGCCTCGGCGGCGAGCATCCGGCCGCTGCCCTCGACGGCTTCGGCGTAGGCGTGGCACTCCGTGTCCTCGGGACTCTCGGGTTGGGTATGCAACGTGCGTTCGTCGCAGTAGACCAAGCATAGATACTTCATGGGTTTCTCCATTTTCGGACTATCAACTATGGCTGCGGATTGGCAAGTTGCCGAACTTCCCGACGATCAGGGCTCCAGGTCGAACAACGCCGCGCCACTTTGCATATCGAACGGTGCGGACCAATGCTCGTGCACCACTCGCCACTCTCCGTTGATCCGCTGATAACCGGCGGTGACGCGCATCCAGCAGACCTTCTCCACGCCGTCGGGGCCGGTGCCACCGCAACGGGCCAGCCAGTGCGCAAAGGCGCTGTCGGCCGCGGCGACGATCTTCAAATGATGAAACTCGAAGATCCCCGGGCCGGGGCAGAACTCCGCGCAGGCTTTCCAGTGGGCCTTGTAGGCTTCACGGCCTTTGAATTGCAGGGCCGTCACCGCATCAAACGCGACAATGTCGTCGGCGTAGAAACTGACGATCTTGTCGAGATCCTTGACCATCACGGCTTGCTGCCAGTTATTGATCAGGGTGCTGATTTCGCTGTTCACTTGGGTACTCATGGCGATGCTCCTTTCAGGCAAAAATCACGGAAGACACCCTTAGTCGACTGGCCACCCGAGCAATCGACACGTGCGTGAAAAAAAATTCTGATGACCGCAAAACCGCTAGAATTTGCCTCCTTGCTGTAGCAATCAGGACCCGTATTCGATGGAAACCCGCCTCGTGCCCTATGAAACCCTGACTGCCGCGCAGCAACAGCAGCTCGGCACCCTCGAGATTCACCCCGAGCAACTGCCTTACTCCGGTGATATCTACTGTGCGCTGAACACTTTGCTGGTCAACCCCAGCCCCGGCATCAAGGGTTTCGCGCTGCTGGCCGATGAGGTTCCCGTCGCCTTCCTGTTGCTCAAGCGCCCACCCTGCCTGCCGCACTGGGCCAACGAACACAGCGCCACCCTGCACGCTTTGCAAGTCGATCGCAGCAGGCAAGGCCAGGGGTTCGGCAAAGCCTGCCTGCAAGCATTACCCGCCGCGGCACGTCGGGCCTGGCCACAGATCAAGGCGCTGGAGTTGTCCGTGGACAGTGACAATGAAGCGGCGATGGGCCTGTATTTGCACTTGGGCTGGGTGGACAGCGGAGAGGCGTATAAAGGACGGATCGGGTATGAACGGCGACTGGCGTTGATATTTTGAACAACTGCAGGATCTGAATGGAGCGAGGGCACGCCTCGCTCATGGGATCCAGTGTTATCCCGCCTTGGCCGCGACCGGCACCCAGATCTCCACCGTCCCGGTCCCCTTTCTCACATCAAAATCGGCGCTGTAGCGCTCAAAGTCAGCACCCGCGACCTTGTAGCCCGAGGTCGGCAACCACTCGAACATGATGCGCTCGTAGGTCTGCGCCAGCGCCTGCACCGGACCGTAATGAGGGAACACCGCGTACTGCCGGACCGGGATTTCGATCGCCGCGAAGTTGCTCGGTACATCGCCCTTGGCAGGTACTTCGACCCCGGCCATGTAATCGAACTCATCGTGGCCGGCGTTATAGCAAACGCCATAGGTCACACCGCCGACACGCTTTTTGAGGTCCTTTATGCACGTATCGAAAAGCTCCCACAACTTGGGAATATCTCCGACCGTGGCCTTCGAATAGCGACCGGAAACACCCGCGATCACCAGGGCCTTGCCCTCTTCCATGCGCGGTGCCAACGGTAGCGTCGTCTGTTGATCCATTTGAACAATCTCCAGCGGTGAAGGAACAAAACCATATCGAGTATAGGGTCATATCCACCCTTTGCTTCAAGCGCTAAAAAAAATCCGTGGTGCCATCTGGACAACTCGCCATCACTCGCCGTATCGTCCGTCCCGCAGGCCACCGCAGTGGCCGACGTCGCTCGGACGGTTCCGGGCGCTTACGTACTCCGAGGCAACAATGGCAGACCACGGTTCGCCGCGCCGCTTTGCGCGCATAGATCGACTCCCCCCTTACGTGTTCAACATCACCGCCGAGCTGAAGATGGCCGCCCGTCGTCGTGGCGAAGACATCATCGACTTGAGCATGGGCAACCCCGACGGTCCGACGCCACCGCATATCGTGGAAAAACTGGTGACCGTTGCCCAGCGTGAAGACACCCACGGCTACTCCACCTCCAAAGGCATCCCGCGTCTGCGCCGGGCAATCTCGCGCTGGTACAAGGATCGCTATGCAGTGGACATCGACCCTGAGACCGAAGCGATCGTCACCATCGGCTCCAAGGAAGGCCTGGCGCACTTGATGCTGGCCACCCTCGACCAGGGCGACACGGTGCTGGTGCCCAACCCCAGTTATCCGATTCACATCTACGGTGCGGTGATCGCCGGCGCCCAGGTGCGCTCCGTGCCGCTGATTCCTGGCGTGGACTTCTTCGCCGAACTGGAACGGGCCATTCGCGGCTCGATCCCCAAGCCGAAGATGATGATCCTCGGCTTCCCTTCCAACCCCACCGCGCAATGCGTGGAATTGGACTTCTTTGAACGGGTGATCGCCCTGGCCAAACAGTACGACGTACTGGTGATCCACGACCTGGCCTACGCCGACATCGTCTACGACGGCTGGAAAGCCCCGTCGATCATGCAGGTGCCCGGCGCGAAAGACATCGCCGTGGAGTTTTTTACCCTGTCCAAGAGCTACAACATGGCCGGGTGGCGCATTGGTTTCATGGTCGGCAACCCGGAGCTGGTCAATGCCCTGGGGCGAATCAAGAGCTACCACGACTACGGCACCTTCACCCCGCTGCAAGTGGCAGCGATTGCGGCGCTGGAAGGTGACCAGCAGTGCGTGAAGGATATTGCCGAGCACTATCGCCAACGGCGCAATGTGCTGGTCAAGGGCCTGCATGAGCTGGGCTGGATGGTGGAAAATCCCAAGGCGTCGATGTACGTCTGGGCGAAGATTCCCCAGGCTTATGCGGCGATGGGCTCGCTGGAGTTTGCCAAGAAGCTGTTGCTGGAGGCCAAGGTGTGTGTGTCACCCGGCATCGGCTTTGGCGAGTATGGCGATGATCATGTGCGTTTCGCGCTGATCGAAAACCAGGACCGGATTCGCCAGGCAGTGCGGGGGATTCGCGGGATGTTTCGGGCAGATGGGCTGGTCACTAAAGCCTGACCCCATCCACCCGCCGTAACACCATTAATGTAGGCGCTGGCTTGCCTGCGATAGCATCCCCTCGGTATGTCTGAACCACCGAGGTGTGTGCATCGCACGCGAGCCAGCGCCTACCGGTTTACACCACCAACGACAGCAACATGATGAAGCCCAGCGCCACGATGGACAGAATGGTTTCCATCGCCGTCCAGGTTTTGAAGGTTTCGGCGACGGTCATGTTGAAGTACTGCTTCACCAGCCAGAAGCCCGCATCGTTGACGTGAGACAGAATCAACGAGCCCGCCCCTGTCGCCAGTACCAGCAACTCCAGGTTCACCCCCGGAACCATGCCGACCACCGGCACCACGATGCCTGCGCCGGTAATGGTCGCCACGGTCGCCGAACCGGTCGCCACACGAATCACCGCCGCCACCAGCCAGGCCAGCAGAATCGGATTGATCTGCGCGGTCACCGCCATATGGCCGATCACGTCACCCACGCCGCTGGTCACCAGCATCTGCTTGAAGCCACCCCCCGCGCCGATGATCAGAATGATTGCCGCCGTTGGCGCCAGGCTGGCATCGAGCAGTTTCAGGATCTGCTTGGAACCGATGCCCTGACGATGGCCAAAGGTGTACAGCGACAGCAGCAACGCCAGCAGCAAGGCGCTGATCGGGTGACCGATCATGTCCATCCAGTTACGCGCCATATGGCCTTCTGGCAGGGCAATGTCGGCGTAGGTCTTGAGCAACATCAGGAACACCGGCAACAGCACGGTAATCAAGGTGATGCTGAAGCTGGGCAGCGTGCTTGAGTCCGACTCACGGGCCAGTTGGTCGACCAGTTCCTGGGACGGATTGCCGGGGATGTACTTGGCGATGAACGTACCGAAGATCGGTCCGGCGATGATGGCCGTCGGCAAGGCGACGATCAGGCCGTAAAGAATGGTCTTGCCGATATCGGCACCAAACACCCCGATCGCCAACAGCGGGCCCGGATGCGGCGGCACCAGGCCGTGGACCGCCGACAGGCCGGCGAGCAGCGGGATACCGATTTTGATCAACGAGACGCCAGTACGCCGCGCCACGATGAACACCAACGGGATCAGCAGCACAAAGCCGATCTCGAAGAACAATGGAATACCTACCAGGAATGCAGCGAACATCATCGCCCACTGCACCTTGTCCTTGCCGAAGGCACGGATCAGCGTCTGGGCGATCTGATCGGCCCCGCCGGATTCGGCCATCATCTTGCCAAGCATCGTCCCCAGCGCCAGGATAATCCCGACAAAACCGAGCACTCCGCCGAAGCCGTCCTGGAAGGCCTTGATGATCTTGTCCACGGGCATGCCCGAGGTCAGGCCGAGAAAGCCCGCGGCGATAATCAACGCAATGAACGGGTGAACCTTGAACCGGGTAATCAATACGATCAGCCCGATAATGGTGACCACTGCATCAAGCAGCAGGTAGGACTCGTGTGACATGCCAAACATGGGGGGTCTCTCCTGTTTGTTGTTGTTATTAAAGCCAGTGTTGAAATTTATGCTTACAGACAGCGCTATCCTGTCCGGCAAAAAATTATTCGGTTGGTTCAAAACCTTGCTGACGCCACCAGGCATCGGTTTGCCGCGCCAGTTCCAGGACGCTGTCTTCACTGGCATTCAGCGCCAGGGTCAACGGCTCGCCTACCGGCGACTCAAGCGTGGCGAACTGACTGTCGATCAGGCTGGCCGGCATGAAATGCCCGGGGCGATGGGACACCCGATCAGCCGCCACTTCGCGGGTCAATTCCAGAAACACAAAACCCAGTCCCGGCGCGGCTTCGCGCAGGTGGTCACGGTATTTTTTCTTCAGCGCCGAACAGGTGAGGACCGGGTGTTCGCCCGCCTTGAGCGAGCGGCGCAGCTCATCGCACAGGATGTCGAGCCAGCCGGCGCGGTCGTCGTCGTTCAGGGGATGGCCCGCGCTCATCTTTTCGATATTGGCGGCAGGGTGAAAGCTATCGCCTTCGATGGCGGTGGCACCGTTCAGCTGGCACAAGGCCTCGCTGACGCTGGTCTTGCCACAGCCGGCAACACCCATGATGACCAGGGCAGTAACAGGTTGACTCATGAAACACCTCAGGACGCAGATAGCGCTACCTTTGCCAGCCTGGAGACTGGTGCAAAGACAGGCTTTTCCCGCGCCTTGTTGTCATTTTTATGGAGTGACGCGTGCATCCTTTCCCACCGTTCAAACACGGATCAGGCAACCCGTTGCTCAAGTATTTGCAGGCTTGTAGGGACAGCGCTACCTTAGTGCCTCGAATTTTGTTTGGCAAGCCGCCTGATGACCTCCAAGAACGATAAAAATACCCGCACCACGGGCCGCCCTACCCTCAATGAAGTCGCACGCCTGGCCGGCGTCAGCCCGATTACCGCGTCCAGGGCCTTGCGCGGCGTCAGTACCGTGGCCCCCGAACTGGTGGAAAAAGTCCAGAAGGCCGCCGCCGAGCTGAGCTATGTGGTCAACCCGGCGGCTCGCGCGCTGGCCTCGGCCCAGAGCCATTCGGTGGTGGTATTGGTGCCGTCGCTGTCCAATCTGTTGTTCATTGAAACCCTGGAAGCCATTCATCAGATTTTGCGGCCCAAGGGCTTCGAAGTACTGATTGGCAACACTCACTACTCCCGGGAAGAAGAAGAAAACCTGCTGCGCAATTACATGGCTTATCAACCTCGAGGCTTGCTGCTGACCGGGTTTGATCGCACTGAAAGCGCACGCCGCATGGTCGAGTCCAGCAATGTGCCCTGCGTGTACATGATGGACCTGGACCCCGGCGCCGGTCTCAATTGCGTCGGTTTCTCGCAAACCAGCGCAGGCGAAACCGCCGCCGCCCACTTGCTCTCGCGGGGTCGCAAACGCCTGGCTTACATAGGTGCACAGCTGGACCAGCGCACTCTGTTGCGCGGCGAGGGCTTTCGCCGGGCCCTGCAGCGGGCGCAGTTGTATGACCCGGCCCTGGAACTGCTGACGCCCCGCCCCTCGTCAGTGGGCCTGGGCGGCGAGTTGTTTTTGCAACTGCTGGCCAGCCACCCGGATGTGGACGCCATTTTCTTCGGCAACGATGACTTGGCCCATGGTGCCCTGCTCGAAGCCCTGCGCCACGGGATCAAGGTGCCGGAGCGAGTGGCAATTCTGGGCTTCAACGATTTGCCTGCGTCATCGTTCATGGTGCCGCGCCTGAGCAGCATCAGCACCCCGCGCGAAGCCATTGGCCGGCGCGCCGCAGAACACCTGTTGACGTTGATGGCCGGCAACAAGATCGCCAAGCCGGTGGTGGATATGGGATTTGAGCTGAAAGTCCGGGAAAGTAGCTAGGCCAGCAAGCCCCTGCTAAATTGCTGCCTGCCAACTCACCATCGCCAGGGAAGCACCATGGGACACTCGCTGAAAATCTTGGGTCGTACTTCGTCTATCAACGTACGAAAAGTCCTGTGGACCTGCCTGGAATTGGGCATCGACTACGAGCGTGAAGATTGGGGGACCGGGTTTGCCCCGACCCAATCCCCGGAGTTCCTGGCCCTTAACCCCAACGCCCAGGTGCCGGTGATCATCGATGAGCATGGCGTGCTGTGGGAATCCAACACCATCTGCCGCTATCTGGTCGGCTTGCGCCAGCGTCATGACTTGCTGCCGGCCGAGCCTGCGGCGCGGGCCAGGGTCGAGCAATGGATGGACTGGCAAGCCACCGAACTCAACCGCTCCTGGGGTGACGCTTTCCACGCGCTGGTGCGCAACAATACCGACCGCCTCGACCCCGAGCGCATTGCCGCCGGCGTGCGGGCCTGGAATCACAAGATGGGACTGTTGGATCAACAGCTGAGCAAAACCGGCGCGTATGTGACGGGTGACACCTTCACCCTCGCGGACATTCTGATCGGCCTGTCAGTGCACCGCTGGCGGGTGACCCCCATGGAACACCCTGCCTACGCCGCAGTCGAGGCCTACTACGCAAGGCTCGGACAACACCAAGGTTTTCAAACCTTCGCCCTCGACGGGCATAACTGAGTAAACGTTGCCTGGCACCGGCAACGTTTGTCCGCCCACGGACAACCGTTGCCTCCCCGGCTAGCTCAGGCCCTGCAAACGTGGATGTTTGCCTCTCGGCACGCTAATTGCTGCCTCTGAACCATCGCCCACATTCACAGGTGCCCGAGCATGTTGGTCAATAGCCAAGTCTCCTCAGTGATCCAACAATCCAAGCGTTCCGACATGGACCCCGCCAATGCCGCAGCCAGCGCGCTGTACAGCGGTGTCATGCAAAACGTGCTGAACGCCGCGACCGCGACCCAGGCGCAAGCCACACAAAAAGCCACGGATGCTACCGCAAGCAATGTGGATGCCGCCTTCGCCAAGACCCGCATACAGTTGCAAGCCACACCGCCGACGACCGCCACGCCGAAAACCGAGGCCAACACCCAGGCGCGGGCAGAGTTCAATGAGTACATGAGCAAGACCCCAGCCGAGCATATGCGCGATCAGATCCTCAAGGAAAAGGGTCTGACCGAAGAGGATGTAAAGTCGATGCCACTCGTGCAACAGAACGCCATCGCCCAGGAAGTGGCGGACCGTTTGAAGGCACAAGCCGCTGAACAGTACGCCCAGAAAACCGCCGACCCACAGATCAAGGCCGTGAAAGAAGCGCTGGCGGCCATCTGACCCCTTCTCGCTGCAGGAGCGAGTCTACTCGCGAAAAACTCGAGATCACCGTGCGCCATCCAGGATGCATGCGTCATCGTTGAGGATCTTCGCGAGCAAGCTCGCTCCTCCAGGTAATCGGGGTGATTGCAGTTGCGGCGTCGAGTGGAACGGGCGGATGGAGCCACCCCATAACGCGAGGTCATTGGCAGCCGGCAATGCTGCTAGCCCGCCACCATCCGCAACAAAGCGTTCGCCGCTGGCGAGGGTGCCCTTGCCGGTGAACCGACCAAGGCAAATTCACGCTGGATCGACACACTCAACGGCATGATCCGCAAACCCTGACGCTGGGTCGGCAGGGTCATCTCGGGCACCAGGCCTACACCTACGCCGTCACGTATCAGGCTGAACGCACTGCTCCACTCCCGGACCTCAACACGCACATCCCGCAATACGAGCCCCACTTCCTCGGCCAGGCTACGGGCGTTTACCGTACAACCGCCGGTCGCCAGCACAAACGGTTGCCCCGCCAGCTCCTCGAGGGTCACCGTCTCCTGTGCCGAACGACGGGACAGCACATGCCCCACGGGCAGCACCGCCACCCAGTTATCCCGCCCCAGCACCGTGGCATTGCGCTCAGGCCCTGGGTTGAGTACGACGCCCAGATCAATCAGACCGCTCTCGAGCAAGGTGTTGACCTCATCATCACTGACCTCCAGCGCCGTCACCTCAATCCCCGGATACAACTGGTTGAAACGTCGCAGGATCGGCGGCAGGAATGCCGCCAGTACCATGGGGAAACTCGCCAGGCGGATCGTCCCGCGCAGTTGTGGCCTGGCGTCCTCCACCGTGTCGCGAATGACCTGCAAGGCGCCGAGCATGACTCGCGCCTGTTCGATCACTTTCAGGCCCAGGGCCGTGGGCAAGGTCTGGCGACTTTCACGGATGAACAAGTGCGCACCGAGGGTCGTTTCCATACCTGCCATGGCCTGGCTGGCCGCAGATTGGGTCATGCCCACCTGCGCCGCCGCCGCGGTAATGCTGCCGTGATCGGCCACCGCCACCAGCAGCCGCCAATGCATCAGGTTCATCATGCCAGTAGCTGTCCTTATGGATGGATTCTGAAAGATTAATTTTACCCAAAGCGCCCGGCCCCGGACACTGTTGCAAATCCCCCAGGAACCCAGTCCATGAAACTTTACTTCTCACCCAACGCCTGCTCTCTCGCCGCTCATATCGTCTTGCGGGAACTGGCCCTGCCGTTTGAACTGGTGCGGGTGGACAATCAGCAAAAAACCACGGCTGATGGTGTCAATTTTTTGCACATCAACCCCAAAGGTTACGTGGCAGCATTGCAACTGGATAACGGTGAGGTGCTGACCGAAGGCGCTGCGATCCTGCAGTTTCTCGCCGACCAGGCACCTGAAGCGGGCCTGGCACCGGTCAATGGCAGTTGGGAGCGGGTGCGATTGCAGGAGTGGCTGAACTTTGTGTCCAGCGAAATTCATGGGGGGCTGGGCGTGTTGTTCAACGGGGCGATTCCCGATGAGGTCAAGACGCTGTTCAAGGCCACCTTGTTCAAGCGTTTTGCGATTCTGGTGCAGACCCTGGAGCGTCAGGATTACCTGCTGGGTGAGCAATTCTCGGTAGCCGACGCCTATCTGTTTGTGGTGCTGCGCTGGACCGCGTTTTTTGCGATTGATCTGCAGCAGTGGCCGGCGCTCGCCCAGTTTCAGGCGCGGGTGGGTGTACGTCCGGCGGTGATTGCTGCGTTGGCGGCCGAGAGCTGATGATCAAAGAGCGTGATGGGCAGGGTTCATATCCGTTGCTGTGGTTTCGGCGGCAACGGATATGACGTCGTCTCAATGACCAAACAGACCCGTTTCGGATTTCTTGGCTTTTTTGTCCGCGCGTTTTTCATCGGCGGTCTTTGCCGGTTTCTTCTTCGCGGCTTTCTTTGAATCCATGCCTTTAGCCATGATACGTGCTCCACTTAAGGGAAATGTAACAAGGGGTATAGCATCTATTCCCCAGCAGAAGTTGCTTTGCCCGATTTATAATCCTCGGCCCTGGATCACACCCGTCGAACGACCATGACCGAGTTGCACATCGATCTGCTGGCAGAGCCCCTGTGGCCGCTGCTGAACAAGTTTTACCGCCGTCATGACTCTCCCATGAAAGCCCTCAAGGGCGGTCAATTGTGGGTGGCCCGGCACAGCGAGATTGTCGCCGGCCTGTGTTTGAGCGCGGTGGTGGGCGGGCAATGGCTGACCGGGGTATTTGTCGATCCGGCGTTTCGTGGCCAAGGGCTGGCGGCGCGACTGATTCGTGAAGCGGTGGCACCCGTGGAAGGCACGGTGTGGCTGCTGTGCCACCCGGACCTGGAAAGGTTTTATACAGGTATCGGGTTCAGCCAGCAGACGGTGTTACCCCAGTCGCTGGCCGAACGCCTGGTGCGCTACAAGCGCAACAAGCCGATGATTGCCATGGGCTTGTGTCGACCGGGTTAATCGCCAGCCGCGGGCTCCAAATCCGGGAACATCACCTCGATAAAGCCGAATTTGCCGAAGTCGGTAATCCGCGACGGGTACAGCCGCCCGATCAGATGATCGCACTCATGCTGCACCACCCGCGCATGGAAGCCATCGGCAACGCGCACAATCGGTTCGCCCTTGGGATCGAAACCTTCGTAGCGAATCTGTTGATAGCGATCCACCGCCCCGCGCATGCCCGGTACTGACAGGCAGCCTTCATAGCCCTCTTCCACCAGCGGACTCAGCGGCGTGATCAGCGGGTTGATAAGGATTGTCTGGGGCACGGCCGGGGCGTCCGGGTAGCGTTCACTGCTCTCGAAGCCGAAGATCACCAGTTGCAGGTCAACGCCAATCTGCGGTGCGGCCAGGCCGACCCCCCCCACATGCTCCATGGTCTGGAACATGTCATCGATCAACTGCCACAACTCGGGTGTATCAAACATCTCCGGCGGCACTGGCTGAGCAATACGCAGCAAGCGTTCGTCGCCCATTTTCAGGATTTCACGGATCATCGGTCAGGTTTCGTCAGTAGTGGGCTTGGGAATCGAATGGTCCCGACCGAGGCCGGAGACGTGCTGTTTTTCGTCAGGCTCGTCAAAATCCTTTTCGCCCGGGTCCTTGCCCTCGGCGGACATATGCTCGATGACCGCATTCATCTCTGCCCCGAGCAACAACACGGCGGCCGAAATGTAGAAGTACAGGAGCAGGACAATGATCGCGCCGATACTGCCATACATGGCGTTGTAATCCGCGAAAGTTTTCACGTAATAACCAAAACCCAGCGAGGCAACGATCCAGACCACCACTGCGAGCACCGAACCTGGGGTGATAAAGCGAAATTTCTGCTCCACGTCCGGCATCACGTAGTACATCAAAGCCACCGCGAACATCAGCAGGATCACGATCAACGGCCAACGCACGATGGTCCAGAGCGTGACCACGAACTCCTGCATGCCAATCTGCCCGGCCAGCCACTCCATCACTTGCGGTCCGAGGACCATCAGCGCGGCGGCGGCCAGCAGCATGCCGGCGATGCCCACGGTGTAGAAAATCGACAATGGAAAGCGCTTCCAGATCGGCCGCCCCTCGACTACGTCATAGGCGGCGTTCATGGCGCTCATCATCAGGCGCACGCCCGCCGAAGCGGTCCATAGCGCAATGACAATACCCACCGACACCAAACTGCCTTTGGATTGCTGCAACTGATCAATCACCGGGTTGACCTGCTCCAGCGCCTGGGGCGGCAATACCAGTTCCGATTGCAGGCGCAGCCAACTGAAGAAATCGGGTAAATGCAGGAAACCGATCAGGGCAATCAAGAACAACAGAAAGGGGAACAGCGAGAACAGCATCTGATAAGCCAGCGCCGAGGCGTAGGTGGGCATCTCGTCATCAAGGAACTCGGTGACGGTGCGCATCAGCACTTTGTGTAGTTTGAGACCGTCAAGTACCGGAAAAATCATAGCGTCTCCTTTCGCCGCAAAAGGTTGAGTTCGTAGGCGACTCAGGGGCCGTTTTCTACATCAAGGTAGCCTATTTGACGACCTTGAAACAATTTCGAAACTTTAATCACAGGGTGTGACACAAAAACGGCCATCCGTGGATGGCCGTTGTAGTGCTCGCTGAAACCAGACGACTCGGCCTTATTCAGTGGCTTTTTTTACCGCATCCTTGGTTTTGCCAACGGTTTGCTGTGCTTCGCCTTTCTTCTCCTGAATCACACCTTCCGCGCGCAGCTTATCGTTGTCCGTGGCTTTGCCGACGCCCTGCTTGACGTTGCCAACGGCTTCGTTCGCCAAACCTTTTGCCTTATCCGCTGTACTGCCCATGGTAATTCTCCGTAAGAACAATCAAGGATTTTTGCGCATCACGTAGAATTGACTCTGGGCTTCAAAGCAGAGTTTCAATTATTTTGGACCAGGCTTTTCATCATCCTGCACAGGTTTGGCTTTATGTTTTGCCGCCAACCCACGAGAATGCCCGGCACATCCAGACGCAAGCGCTGGGTAACAGATCCCGTAGGAAGGTTATGAAACTCAACAAAGCACAGGCCATCGCCCGCAGAAACCAGGAACTGGGCGGTGCCGTACTCGGCGTCAACAACTGCCACTTCACCGACCTCGACCGCAAACGCAACATCTGGTGGTTCGACCTGCCGGTGGTGCGCATTGGCGTCGGCCAATACGAGTGGATTCACTTGTTGATGCACAATGCCGACACCGATCAATTGCTGCACTTGAAAGTGCCAACCGCGTTCCTGCGCGAAAAGCTGGAAGGGTTGGTGGTGCGCAATGCAGGCAAACGCAAGCCGGAGATCACCCTGGAACTGAGCGCGGACAAGGATTCGTTCCTCAAGGATGTGCGCCCGAGCGGCGCTGGAGTGAGCTTCGCGCAGTTCGCCCTGTAGGCCGCCTTGCCACCAACAGAAAAGCCGCGCATGACTTAAGGCGAGATAATCCCTTGTGGCAAGGAGCTTGT
>NZ_JCAXED010000026.1:0-27593 GCF_059758795.1 Pseudomonas sp. GQ91 | reverse complement strand
GTTTCAGATGTAAAGGATGTCTACGGTTCTACACCCCCGTTGGGCTGCGCAGCAGCCCTCAAACCTGCCACCCCCGGTTTGACTGGACGAACGAGGAGGCCTTTTTGGGGCTGCTGCGCAGCCCAACGGGGGACAAGCCCCCTCGCCACAGGGTGGTGTTTGGTACGCGACTTTCTTAACTGAACGGCATTACGATCCAGTCGGGTTTTTTAGGCCCTGAATCAGGCGCAATGCTCGATCTTAGAACACGTTGATCGGATAGTCGGCGAACAGACGCAGTTCATTACCACCCACGTTGTAGTTGCTGGCGTTGTTGGATACACGCAACCAGGACGCACGCGCACGCAGGCTCAGGTCCTTGGCTGGACCCGACTGTACGACGTATTTGAACTGGTTGAAGATCTCACGCTCGGTGCCATCGCCGCGACCGCTGCCGTCGTCGATGTGGGTGCCGCGCACGTAAGCGATGTTGTAGGTCAGGCCCGGTACACCGAAGGCGCTGAAGTCCAGGCCGTAGCCTGCCTGCCAGGAACGCTCGTCCTTGCCGTTGAAGTCAGACCAGAACGAGTTGGCCAGCAGGATGGTGTTACCACCGTCACCGACGCCACCTTCGCTGCGATAGCCGCCGTACAGGTAGCCGGTGTCACCGCTACTGCGCTGGTGCGCCAGGGTCAGGCTGTGCGGACCGAATGCCCACGTCGCGCCCAGGCTCCAGATCTTGTTGTCGCGGGCGTTGGCGTCACCTTGGGTTTGCAGGGCGAAGCTCTTGTCCAGCTTGGTCTTGTAGCCGTTGAAGTCAAAGGTCAACGATTGCTGCTCTGGCAGGGCCAGCACGTAGTTGACGTTGATGTATTGTTTCTTCAACACATCTTCCATGTCGGAAGCGTACAGGGCCGCCGACAGGCTTTCGGTGAACTTGTAGCTACCACCCAGGTAGGAGATGTTTTTCAGTTTGCCGCTGTCGGTGCCTTCGGCGCCTTTTTGGGCTTCCTTGGTGAAGCGACCGCCTTGCAGCTCAAGGCCTTCGATCTCTTTGGAAATGATCGAAGTACCGGTGTAGGTTTCCGACAACAGACGCGAGTTGTCGTATTGCAGGACCGGCACGGCTGGCATCTGCTCACCGTACTTCAGCACGGTGTTGGAGATGCGGGCCTTGACGGCAGCGCCCCCCTTGGCCAGGTCGCTCGCCGCTTCGCCGCTGTCGCCTTGCTTGAAGAAATTGATGCCGCCAGCGCCGCTGCGACCTTTACCACCGTCCAGACGGATGGCGTACTGGCCAATCACGTCCACACCCACACCCACGGTACCTTGGGTGAAACCGGATTCGAACGTGCCGATGAAACCCTGGCCCCATTCGGCTTTGTCCTGCTGACCGTTCTTGTAGTCGCGGCTGATGTACGCATTACGCACCGCGATGTTCAAGTGGCTGTCCTCTACAAACCCCTTGGACTGCTCCTGGTCGTTAGCCATTGCCTGCGTAGCGCTCAAAATCCCCAGAGCGAGCAGACCCATCCGTTTGTTCAACATTTTCTTATTCCTTATTACTGGTTGAGTACGCGCTGTGGCACCTGGCTCCGTTTGCATTGTTGATGTCGACTTTTCCTCCAATGAAAAAAGGCCCGCGGACGACTGAATGGCCGCGAGCCTTTTTTTATTATTGGAGAGTCATGGCGGTTAGCCACAGGCGTTGGGGCGAATCCTAGCCGCGCCTTTCGCCATGTGTCAATTTCGTGAATCGTCTGGGTTTAGGCGAAAAAAATCTAAGAGCTGCCAATTGGCCACCATCCAGAAATACGGATGCGCGTCAGGTTCACCACATCAAAAGCGCTATGGACGCTGCTCAGCGGCCTGCAACGCTCTCGCGGCATCCAACACCGGGGACTTATCACGTCTAACGACCGGGATGGCTCTCATTCCAGATGGGAGCGATCATCTCGCAGCGGGTGGGTTCTTGATCAACTCACACAGCACCTGCACTTCAGCCTCGCTGAGCAAGCCGGCCGGATAGCGCTCTCTCATCAGCCGTTGCGGATCAGGTTTTCTGATCTGGCGCGAACCGTTTGTCTTCAACCAGCGCGCCAACGCATGAATGGCGTCCCGGTTCACCATCAGAGGATGGGACGTGCGCTTGTAGACAAGGTTGATATCAGCATTCATTTCGGCGCTCTCCTACTGCTGGAGCGGCTAACTTACTCAAGGTTTGTGACAGAACTGCGCAGTCATAATCCCGGACCACTGTCGCAACGCTGATACAAAAGCTATGCCAATGTGCCGATTCATGGGACCTGCGGGCATGAAAAAGCCCACGCCCCTGACGGGCCATGGGCTTGTCGCATTTGCCGGAATCATTTCCCGACGGCCGGCCACTTTACTCAGCAGTCGGCTGTTACAACTGCACTCAGTTTTTCTGCGGCGCGGGCTGTTGTTGGGTCAGGCAGTGAATATTACCGCCGCCCAGTAACAGTTCACGGCCCGGCACCATCACCACTTCGTGTTGCGGAAACAGGCCTTGGAGAATTTCCCGCGCGCGGCTGTCCAGCGGGTCGTCAAAGCTCGGCGCGATGATGCCGCCATTGACGATCAGGAAGTTGACGTAGGAACCGGCCAGCCGCACCGTTGGATTACGCTCCTGAGTACCGTCCACCGGATCGACACCGGCGCATTCTTCCTCGGTGGCGTACAGCGGCCCAGGGATCGGCATTTTATGCACGATGAACGAGCGTCCCTTCGCATCAGTGCTGCCTTGCAGTACCTTCATTGCCGCGTGGCAGCGGGCATGGTTCGGGTCTTGCGGATCGTCGGTCCAGGCCAACAGCACTTCGCCGGGGCGCACGTAGCAGCAGAAGTTATCCACATGACCGTCGGTTTCGTCGTTGAACAGCCCGTCCGGCAGCCAGATGATCTTATCCACAGCCAGATTCGCGCTGAGCACCGCTTCGATCTGCCCACGGTCAAGGTGCGGGTTGCGATTCGGGTTGAGCAGGCATTCCTCGGTGGTGATCAAGGTGCCTTCGCCGTCGACGTGGATCGAGCCGCCCTCCAGCACAAAACCTTCGGTGCGATAACGCGGGCTGCGCTCGATCTCCAGAATCTTGCCGCCCACTTGGGAATCACGGTTCCAGGGCGAATACAGGCCCCCGTCAAAACCGCCCCACGCGTTGAAATCCCAGTTCACCCCACGCACTTCGCCATGGTCATTGATCACGAACGTCGGTCCGGTATCACGCACCCACGCATCGTCGCTGGACATCTCCACCACACGAATATTCGGCACGTCCAGGCGGGCCCGGGCGTTCTCGTACTGAGCGGCCGAGACCGCCACCGTCACCGGTTCAAAGCGCGCGATGGCCTTGGCGACGGCCACATGGGCAGCCTGTGCGGGCTTGCCGCCCAGGCGCCAGTTGTCCGCACGCTCGGGCCAGATCATCCAGGCCTGGGTTTGGGTCGCCCACTCGGCGGGCATATAGAAGCCGTCTGCGCGTGGTGTGCTGTGCAAGGTGGTCATGGCGATCAGGACTCCAGCGAACCGTCGAGTGTCTTCAGCGCGCCGTACAGGTTCGGACGACGGTCACGGAACGAGCCCCACGCGCTGCGGATGTGCTCCAGCTCGTCGAGGTCGAAGCTGTGAACCAGGATGCCTTCGTCGGTTTCGTTGAGTTCTTCGACCTTCTCGCCGAACTGGTTGGCGATGAACGACGAGCCGTAGAAATCGATGTCGTAGCCGTCCTGCTCTTCGTTACCGATACGGTTGCTGGCGATCAGCGGCATCAGGTTGGCGCCGGCGTGGCCTTGTTGCACACGCTGCCAATGGTCACGGGACGAAATGCTCTTGTCATGTGGCTCACTGCCGATGGCGGTCGGGTAGAACAGGATTTCCGCGCCTTGCAACGCCATGCTACGGGCGCACTCCGGGAACCACTGGTCCCAGCAGATGCCCACGCCGATTTTGGCGTAGCGGGTGTTCCACACCTTGAAGCCGGTGTCGCCGGGGTTGAAGTAATACTTTTCGTGGTAGCCAGGACCGTCCGGGATGTGGCTTTTACGATAGATCCCGAGGTTGGAACCGTCGGCGTCAATGATCGCGATGCTGTTGAAACGCGCGCGGCCCGCCAGCTCGAAGAAGCTGATCGGCAGCACCACTTGCAGTTCCTTGGCGACTTTCTGGAAGTGCTTGATGGCTACGTTGTCTTCAACGCGGGTCGCCAGTTGCAGGTACTCCGGGTTCGGCTTCTGGCAGAAGTACGGGCTCTCGAACAGTTCCTGGATCAGGATGATCTGCGCACCTTTGGCGGCGGCCTCACGGACCAGCTTTTCAGCGGTCTCGATGTTGGCTTCAAGGTCCCAGGAACAGGCCATCTGGGTAGCGGCGACGGTAACGATACGGCTCATGAATCATCTCCTGGGGGGTGGTCAGTGATCAGATTGGCAGTGATCGATGACAAAAAGGGGAATACTGGACGCCAGTGTATCGCGTCGGGGCTGTGGACGACTTTATAGCGGATAAAAATCGACTATTAAAGCGTGATCAGTTCCTTTCGTCGAATAACACCCAAAATAACCCGATAAAAATCGATAAAATTCCGCTAATCGTAAATTTCACTGGTGTTGTCAGGTATCTATAATCGGCCACTGACAACGGGAATGACGCAACCTCCGGGCAGCGCCCCCTTGCACCGCGGCGCTGCACAACACAAGCTATGCCCCATTCGCTTAATGTCCGTCTAAGGAAAAGGCCTCTCGACATGCGCATTCTCGTCACTGGCGGCGCTGGCTTCATCGGCTCCGCACTGATCCGCCATTTGATTCAAGACACTCACCATGAAGTGCTCAACCTCGACAAACTCACCTACGCCGGCAATCTCGAGTCGCTAGGCAGCATCGCGACCGATAGCCGCTATGAGTTCGTCCAGGCCGATATCATCGACCAGCCTGCCGTCAGCGCGGTCCTGGCACGTTTCCAGCCCCAGGCCATCATGCACCTGGCGGCGGAGTCCCATGTCGATCGCTCCATCGACGGCCCGTCGGATTTCATCCAGACCAACATTGTCGGCACCTACAGCCTGCTGGAGGCCGCGCGTGCCTATTGGCAGCAGTTGGAAGAGCCGGCCAGGAGCGCTTTCCGCTTCCATCACATTTCCACCGACGAGGTGTATGGCGACCTGCATGGCGTCGATGACCTGTTTACCGAAACCACGCCTTACGCGCCCAGCTCGCCATACTCCGCCAGCAAGGCTGCGTCCGACCATCTGGTCCGCGCCTGGCAGCGCACTTATGGCCTGCCGGTGCTGTTGACCAACTGCTCGAACAACTATGGGCCGTTCCACTTCCCCGAGAAGCTGATCCCGCTGGTGATTCTCAACGCGCTGGCTGGAAAACCGTTGCCGGTATATGGCGATGGCTTGCAAGTGCGCGATTGGCTGTTCGTTGAGGACCACGCCCGTGCGCTGCTCAAAGTGGTCACCGAAGGCGTGGTGGGCGAGACCTACAACATCGGCGGTCACAACGAGCAGAAGAACATCGATGTGGTCCGCAGCATCTGCGGCCTGCTGGAAGAACTGGCGCCCCAGCGCCCGGCGGGCGTCGCGCAGTTCTGCGACCTGATCACGTTCGTCAAGGACCGCCCCGGCCACGATCAGCGCTACGCTATCGACGCCAGCAAGATCGAACGCGAGCTGGGTTGGGTTCCTGAAGAAACATTTGAAACCGGCCTGCGCAAAACCGTGCAGTGGTACCTCGATAATCTGGAATGGTGCCGCAGGGTCCAGGACGGCAGTTATCAAGGCGAACGACTCGGCAACACTGACATGAAGGATCTGATCGCATGATGAAGGGAATCGTATTGGCCGGCGGCTCCGGCACGCGTTTGCACCCGATTACACTGGGTGTTTCCAAGCAATTGTTGCCGGTGTACGACAAGCCAATGATCTACTACCCGATCTCGGTGCTGATGTTGGCCGGGATCAAGGACATCCTGGTGATTTCCACGCCGGTGGACTTGCCGCAGTACCGCAACCTGCTGGGCGATGGCAGCCAGTTCGGCGTGCGCTTCAGCTATGCGGAGCAGCCATCGCCGGATGGTTTGGCGCAAGCTTTCCTGATCGGCGAAGCGTTCATCGGCAACGATCCGGTATGCCTGATCCTGGGCGACAACATCTTCCACGGCCAACACTTTGGCGACCAGTTGCGCAACGCCGCAGAGCGTCCTTCCGGAGCCACTGTCTTCGGTTATTGGGTCAAGGACCCGGAACGTTTTGGCGTGATTGACTTCGACAAGGAAGGCCGCGCGTTGTCCATCGAAGAAAAACCGGCCAAGCCTAAATCGTCCTACGCCGTGACCGGCCTGTATTTCTACGACAACGATGTGATCCAGATCGCCAAGGCGGTCAAGCCTTCGCCCCGAGGCGAGCTTGAGATCACCGACGTCAACAACGCCTACCTCCAGCGTGGCGACCTGCAGGTGGAGCGCTTCGGCCGTGGCTTCGCCTGGCTCGATACAGGCACCCACGACAGCCTGCTGGAAGCTTCGACCTACGTGCAGACCATCGAGCACCGCCAGGGCTTGAAAGTGGCCTGCCTTGAAGAGATCGCCTACGAGAACGGCTGGATCGACCGTGATCATCTGCTGGAGCGCGCCAAGTATTTCGGCAAGACCGGCTACGGCCAATACCTCTACTCCCTGGCGGGTGAGCGCCAATGAATGTAGTTGAAACCTCGCTCCCAGGCGTGCTGATCATCGAACCGAAAGTATTCGGTGATGAGCGCGGTTTTTTCTACGAGAGTTTCAATGCCCGGGATTTCGAACAGGCGACCGGCCTGCAACAGCAATTTGTTCAGGACAACCATTCGCGCTCGCAAAAGGGCGTATTGCGCGGTCTGCACTACCAGTTGGAACATACACAAGGAAAACTGGTGCGTGTGACCGCTGGAGAAGTCTTGGACGTGGCGGTAGACATCCGTCGTAGCTCACCCACCTTTGGCCATTGGGCGAGCGTACGGCTGTCTGCCGCGAACAATCGACAACTATGGGTGCCGGAAGGTTTCGCCCACGGTTTTGTGGTGTTGAGCGATCATGCCGAGTTCCTTTACAAGACCACCGACTACTACCAGCCAAGCGCCGAGCGTTGCATTCTCTGGAATGATCCGACGCTGGCCATTGACTGGGAACTGAGCGAGCCGCCACAACTGTCCGCGAAAGACCGGATTGGTAAAACCCTGACGGAAGCCGACCTGTTCCCATGAAAATCCTGATCACCGGCCAGCACGGCCAAGTCTCCCGTGAGTTGCAGCAGCGACTGACGGACCTGGGCGAGTTAATCGTCCTGGGGCGCGACCAGCTAGACCTGGCAGACGTCGAACAGATCCGCCAACAAGTGCGCGCCCAGCGCCCGGACGTGATCATCAACGCCGCGGCGCACACCGCCGTCGATCAGGCCGAAAGCGAACCGGATGCAGCGTTCGCAATCAACGCCATCGCGCCGGGCATCCTCGCCGAGGAAGCCAAGGCCCTGGGCATTCCGCTGATTCATTACTCCACGGACTACGTGTTCGACGGCAGTAAAACGGCACCCTACACCGAAGACGACGTGACCAACCCGCTGGGTGTCTACGGCCAGAGCAAACTGGCCGGCGAACAGGCCATCGCGGCGGTGGGCGGCGAGTACCTGATTCTGCGCACCAGTTGGGTCTACTCGTCCCACGGCAAAAATTTCCTGCTGACCATGCAGCGCTTGCTGCAGGAAAAACCGCAGATGCGCATCGTTGCCGACCAGATTGGCGCACCCACCTGGGCCGGCACCATCGCCCACAGCACCCGCGCACTGATCGAGCGCTGGCAGGCGGGGCAGGCCGGAGAGTGGGGTGTCTATCACTTGACAGCCCGGGGTGAGACGTCCTGGTTCGGTTTTGCCCAGGCCATTGGCGAGCAACTGCTGGCCGAAGGTAAACCCTGCGCCCAGTTGGAACCGATTCCTTCCAGCGCCTACCCAACGCCAGCCCAGCGTCCGCTGAACTCGCGCCTCGACTGCAGTCGCCTGCACCAGCAATGGAAAATAGCTCAACCGCAGTGGCACGAAGCATTGCGCGAGTGTCTTGCACAGCAGCACTAGGCATAATGCGCCTGTACCCACAGGCGCACGACCTCCATGACTCCAGCCCTTCCGCGAAGACCCCGCTGGCGCAGCCTCGCCTTACTGGCGCTGTGCCTGGCACCGCTGCTATGGCCGCTGGAGCATCTGGCCGAACGCTATTACCGCAGTGAACTAGCCGGACAGAATCGCCAGACCCTGGACCTGTACGTCGCCAACCTGCTGGGCACCCTGCACCGTTACGAAATCCTGCCGCAGATCCTCGGCGACTTGCCGGCCTTGCGCATCGCCCTGAAAACCCCGCAAGTCAGCACCAACCTGGTCAGCGCCAACCAGTTGCTCAAGCAGGTCGCGGCCCAGGCGGGCGTGGAAGTGATGTACCTGATGGACACCAGCGGCAAGACACTGGCGGCCTCGAACTGGGACAAGCAGGACAGTTTCGTTGGCCGCAACTTTTCTTTCCGTCCTTACTTCATGGAAGCCATGGACGGGCGCCTGGGACGCTTTTTCGGCCTGGGTACCACGTCGGCCAAGCGCGGCTATTTCTTCGCCGCCGCGGTGCGTGAAGACGAACAGGTGATAGGCGTACTGGTGGTCAAGGTCGATCTGGACCACACCGAGAGCCTCTGGGGCCAGACCCCGGAACAGCTGTTGGTCAGCGACCATAATGGCGTGGTGATCCTGACCTCGCGCCCTCAATGGCGCTTTCGCGCCACCCGCCCCCTGACCGATACCGAACGCCAGGCCATCATCGCCATCCAGCCCTACCCCACCCGCAACCCACAACCGCTGAACCTCAGCGCCGATGGCTGGCTGCGACAAGCCACCGAAATCGCCGAAACCGGCTGGAATGTCTCGATTCTTGCGCCACGCACCCTGATTGATCGACCGGTGCGCACAGTGGTTGCCGTCGGTGGCGCGACCTTGCTGGTGCTGATGTTGCTGCTGGGGCTGATGATGCAGCGTCGGCGCCATTACCTCGAGCGCATCGCCTTCGAGGCCAAGGCCAGGCGCGAGTTGGAAATGCGCGTGATCGAGCGTACCAGCGACCTGGAAGGCCTCAACCGGCGTCTCAAGCAGGAAGTGCTGGAGCGGGAAAACGCCCAGCAGGAACTGGTGCGGGCCCAGGATGACTTGGTGCAAGCCGGCAAACTGTCGGCGCTGGGTACCATGTCAGCGAGTATCAGCCACGAACTCAACCAACCACTGGCGGCCATTCGCAGCTACGCGGAAAACGCTGAAATTCTCCTCGATCATCAGCGCAACGACGATGCGCGGGGCAATCTCAAGCTGATCAGCGAACTGACCGGGCGCATGGCCTCGATCATTGCGCATTTGCGAGCCTTTGCCCGTCGCGATCGGCATGCACCGGAAAGCGTGGCGCTGCAACCGGCGCTGGACGATGCCCTGGCATTGCTGGCCAAGCGTCGCCGGGCGATGGAAGTCGAGCTGATTCGCGATTTGCCGGAGGCAACCCTGTGGGTGGAAGCCGGCGAAACCCGGCTGCGCCAGGTGCTGGGCAACCTGCTGGCCAATGCCCTCGACGCGCTGACCGAGAAAGGCCCGCCACGCAAACTGTGGCTGAGTGCCGAATCCACCGGAGACGGCGTCAACCTGTACATCCGCGACAATGGGCCGGGATTCTGCATGGAGGCCCTGGGTCGCGCCAGCGAACCCTTCTACACCACCAAGACCCGCACTCAGGGCCTGGGGTTGGGCCTGGCCATTTGTGACACGCTGATGCGTGCTTTTGGCGGTGAACTGCTGTTCGCCAATCACAAGGAAGGCGGCGCATTGTTAACCTTGAAACTGCGTGCCGGAGCACCGGGCGTCAGTCTGCAACCGTCCGAGGACCGCAGCGTATGAGTATCGATAACCAGACTCAGGTGGTGTTGATCGATGACGATCCACACTTGCGTCAGGCCCTGTGCCAGACCCTGGACCTGGCCGGGTTGAAAGTCCTGCCCCTTGGCGAAGCAAAAGGCCTCACGGCGCGCCTGTCGCGGGACTGGCCGGGCGTGGTGGTCAGTGATATCCGCATGCCCGGGATGGATGGCCTGGAGTTGCTGGCCGAACTTCACGGCCAGGATGCGGAGCTGCCAGTGCTGCTGATCACCGGCCATGGCGACGTGCCGCTGGCGGTGCAGGCCATGCGCGCCGGCGCCTACGACTTCCTGGAAAAGCCTTTCGCCAGCGACGCCTTGCTCGACAGTGTGCGCCGTGCCCTGGCCCTGCGCCAACTGGTGCTCGACAACCGTAGCCTGCGCCTGGCCTTGAGCGATCGCCAGCAATTGAGCACCCGGCTGGTGGGGCAATCTGCGTCGATGCTGCGCCTGCGCGAGCAAATTGGTGCGCTGGCGGCGACCAAGGCCGACGTGCTGATCCTCGGTGAAACCGGCGCTGGCAAGGAAGTGGTGGCGCGCGCGCTGCATGACCTGTCAAACCGTCGCAGCGGGCCGTTCGTCGCGATCAATGCGGGCGCCCTGGCCGAGTCGGTGGTGGAGAGCGAGTTGTTCGGCCACGAACCTGGGGCTTTTACCGGGGCGCAGAAACGGCGCATCGGCAAGTTCGAATTCGCCAACGGCGGCACGCTGTTCCTCGACGAAATCGAAAGCATGAGCCTGGACGTGCAGGTCAAATTGCTGCGCCTGCTGCAAGAACGGGTGGTCGAACGCCTGGGCGGCAATCAACTGATCCCGCTGGACATCCGGATCATCGCAGCGACCAAGGAAGACCTGCGCCAGGCTGCTGATCAGGGACGCTTTCGCGCCGACTTGTACTACCGACTCAATGTCGCGCCCCTGCGCATTCCGCCCCTGCGCGAACGTGGCGAAGATGCCTTGATGCTGTTCCAGCACTTCGCCGACGAAGCCAGCAGTCGTCACGGCCTGCCACTGCATGAGTTACAGCCGGGTCAGCGGGCGATGCTCTTGCGCCATGACTGGCCAGGCAACGTGCGGGAATTGCAAAACGCCGCCGAACGCTTCGCGCTGGGCCTGGAGTTGGCGCTGGATAACACCCCGGACAGCCCGGCGGCCGGCGCGCCGATGGCGATGGGCGGGCTGAGCGAGCAAGTCGAGCACTTCGAAAAAACCTTGATCGCCGCCGAACTGGCGCGTCCCCACAGCTCTGTGCGCAGCCTTGCCGAAGCCCTGGGGGTACCGCGCAAAACCTTGCACGACAAATTGCGCAAACACGGGCTGAGCTTTGCCGACAGCGGCAACCAAAATACCGACGACGAATAACCCTTTCCACCCGCCAAGAGGCCACCATGAGCCGCGATAGCCGTTACCTGGAATCCATCCTTCATCACGATATCCCCCTGACCCGGGAGATGGGCCTCAAGGTACTCGGCTGGCAGGATCGGCAGTTACAGTTGCATTTGCCGCTGCAAGCCAACATCAATCACAAAAGCACCATGTTCGGTGGCAGCCTGTATTGCGGTGCGGTCCTCGCGGGCTGGGGCTGGCTGCACCTGCAACTGCGTGAAGAGGGGATCGAAGACGGACATATCGTGATTCAAGAGGGCCAGATCAGCTATCCGCTCCCCGTCACCCGCGATGCCACGGTGCTTTGCCAGGCACCGGAGGACAAGGTCTGGAAACGCTTTGTGGCGACCTACAAGCGCTACGGCCGGGCACGGTTGACGCTGGACACCTGGATTGTGAATGAAGGCAGTGAAGAGCAGGCGGTGGTTTTTACCGGCCAGTACGTCCTGCACCGCTAAAAGCCACAACACCTGACCAATGTGGGAGCGGGCTTGCTCGCGATGGCGCTGGGTCAGGAATTGATTTGCTGACTGACACGCCGCCATCGCGAGCAAGCCCGCTCCCACAGGTCGATTTGCCTTGCGCTCAAGAACGCGCCAAGGCCAGCAAGCGCTCGCGCCAGACGGCCTTGGCCGGCAAAGCCAGAAAGTAGGGATTCAATAACGATTCGCGCGGCGGATAGCTGAAAGGCCGGCCATTCAACTCCAGCACTTCCCCACCAGCGCCTTCCAGCACACCTTGGGCCGCCGCGGTGTCCCACTGCGAAGTCGGCGCCAGCCGCGGATAGCAATCGGCGCTGCCTTCGGCCAGCAGGCAGAATTTCAATGAACTGCCGATATTCGCCAGCTTCAATTCACCCAGCCCTTCACTCAGCCCGTTCAGCAAACGATCCTGCTCGGGGCTGGTATGGCGACGGCTGGCAACCACCGTAAAGGCCTCGCCCGTTGCCGGAGTCTGACGTACCTGAATCTGCCGGGGTGCTTCATTCAAATCGGAGCGCCACGCACCCAGGCCCGCGCCACCGAAGTAGCAGCGACCACTGGTGGGCATCGACACCACGCCGAACACCACGCGGCCCTGTTCGATCAAGGCGATATTGACGGTGAACTCTTCACTGCCGCTGATAAATTCCTTGGTGCCGTCCAGCGGGTCCACCAGCCACCAGCGCTGCCAACCGGCACGCACGCGCTGATCGATATCGGCATCTTCTTCCGACAGCACCGGAATGCTCGGGTCCAGCGCGGTGAGCCCTTCGAGGATCAGGTGATGAGCCGCCAGGTCGGCTGCCGTGACGGGCGAATCATCCGTCTTGGTCGTCACGGCCACATCGGCACGCCAGTACGGCAGGATGACTTCGCCCGCCTGACGGGCCAGCTCAATCACAGGTGCAATCAACGCATGACCGAGGAACAATTCACTCATGGCTGGAACGCTCCACGCTGAGTCAGCAAGTCACGCACCAGATACAACGCGGCCAGCGCCCGGCCTTCGCTGAACTGCTCGTTCTGCGCCAACTGCGAGAGTTCGCGCAGGTTGACCCGATCGACCCGCATCGGCTCGGGCTCGTCGCCCTCCAGACGTTCCTCGTAGAGGTCAGTGGCCAACACCACCTGGATTTTCTGGCTCATGTAACCGGGGGACAGCGAGAGTTCGGTGAGGTGCTCCAACTGCCGGGCGCCGTAACCGGCTTCTTCCTTGAGCTCCCGGTCTGCCGCCGCCAATACATCTTCACCCGGCTCGATCAGGCCCTTGGGCAGCGACAGTTCATATTCATCGGTTCCGCCGCAGTACTCTTCCACCAGCAGCGCATGGTCAGCGTCGATCATTGCCACGATCATCACCGCGCCATAGCCTGTGCCTCTGCCCACCAACCGCTCGTAGGTCCGCTCCACGCCGTTGGAAAAGCGCAGTTGCACCTCCTCCACTCGGAACAAACGGCTACTGGCGACGATTTCTCGGGCGAGGACGGTGGGTTTCTGGCGCATAAACGGCTCCTTGACGTGATCGGGTTACTATACCGTGGCTTTTCCGATTGTCTGTGTCGGATATATTTACTTACTTGCTTGCTTGAGAGCCCATCATGCCGTCATTGCCCTGGTCCGATATCGATACCGTCCTGCTGGACATGGACGGCACCTTGCTCGACCTGCACTACGACAACCATTTCTGGATGGAACACTTGCCCCAGCGGTACGCCGAACTGCATGGCGTGAGCCGGGCGATGGCCGAGATGGAGTTGCAGCCGCTGTTCGAGCGTAACGCCGGACAATTGCAATGGTATTGCCTGGACTTCTGGAGCGCCGAGTTGAAGCTCCCGGTGCGCGAACTCAAATTGGAAACGGCTCACCTGATCGCCTTGCGCCCGGACGCCGACACCTTTCTGGCGGCGATCAAACAGGCCGGCAAGCGTGTCATCCTGATCACCAATGCCCACCGCGACTCGCTGTCATTGAAGTTGGAACGGATCGAACTGGCAGCGTATTTCGAGCGCCTGATCAGTTCCCATGATTATGGTTTCGCCAAGGAAAACCCGCAGTTCTGGGACGCTTTGCAAGCAGACATCGACTTCGATCCGGCCCGCAGCCTGTTTATCGACGACACTTTACCGATCCTGCGCAGTGCGCGGGATTTTGGCGTGGGGTATTTGCTGGCGGTGCAAGCGCCGGACAGCCACAAGGGGCCGAAGGACACGGCAGAGTTTGCCGCGGTGGGCGACTATCGGAAATTGATCAGCGGACTCTAAAGCGATGTGTGACACCCTGTGGGAGCGGGCTTGCTCGCGATGGCGGTGTATCAGTCAGCAGATGTATGTCTGACACACCGCCATCGCGAGCAAGCCCGCTCCCACATATCGGCCCCGCGTGTTACTCAGGAATGCGCAGCGTCTGCCCTGGATAGATCTTGTCCGGATGCGACAACATTGGCTTGTTGGCCTCGAAGATTTTGTTGTACTGGTTGGCATCGCCATAGACTGTCTTGGAGATCGCGCTCAGGGTGTCGCCGCTTTTCACCACGACAAAGCGCGAGGCGACAACCACAGGTCCAGCTACGGTGATCTGGTCATCCACAGTAGCCACGCCGGCAATATTGCCCAGCGCCAGCAAAATCTTCTCTTTTTCTTCCTGGGAAGCGACTTCACCGGTGACCGTTACCTTGTCGCCATCCACCGTGGTCTGCACATTCGGATTCCCCAGACCCACTTTGGCGACGTGATCCTTCAACTGCTCACTTGCGTTCGCGTTACCCGGCGTCAACAGATCAACGATTTTCTCGCCTGCTTCCTTGATAAAACTAAAAAGACTCATAGTGCGCTCTCCTTGGGATTTGATTTCCAGATGCCAAAGACTAGACCAGTCTTACAGATCTTGGTTCCGGCCCGACCAATAACGCAAACGCGCTAGAATCCCCCAGCCGTTGGAATAAGCCCTGGAGCGAAGATGGACATCAAACAACTGAAATTCCTCATCGCCCTCGACGAAACCCGTCACTTCGGCCAGGCGGCGGCGCGTTGCCACATTACCCAACCGACGTTGTCGATGCGCTTGCGCAGCCTGGAAGAAGAGCTGCAACTGCCGCTGGTCAATCGCGGCCAGCGTTTCGAAGGCTTCACGGCGCCCGGCGAGCGTGTGCTGGCCTGGGCCCGCACGGTGCTGGCGGCCTATGACGGCCTGCAGGCCGAGGCAGCAGCCTGTCGCGGGAATCTGGTGGGTACGCTGCGCCTGGGCGTGGTGCCGCTGTCGAGCTTCGATCCTCTGGCATTAATGCAACAACTGCACAAACAACACCCCAGCCTGCGTTTTGAACTGTCGGCGTTGAGCTCCGAACAGATTCTCGAGCAACTGGCAAGCAATCGCCTGGATCTCGGCGTGTCTTATCTTGAACGTCTGGACGCCGAGCGCTTCGACTCCCTGGCACTCGACGAAACCCGCATGGGCCTGCTGTATGACCAGCGGTTTTTCAACTTCGGCGAAAAGCCCCTGAGCTGGGAAGCGCTGATCGAACTGCCGCTGGGCATGCTCACCAGCGGCATGCACTTTCGCCAGTCCATCGACCACAATTTCCATAGCCGTGGCCTGACGCCACAACCGCTGTTGCAAACCGATGCCGTCCATCAGCTATTGCAGGCGGTGCATGGCGGCCTGTGTTGCGCGGTGATGCCGCTGGACGGTGGGCTCGAGGCCCTGACCGAGCACCTGCGCCTGCAGCCCATCGCAGACGCCCAGACGCTGGCCCGCCTGGGGCTGATCATGCGCCGCAGCGCGCCACGTTCGGCGCTGGCGGAGGCGTGTTTCGCGCTTTATCAGAAATCGCAGCTGGCACCTTGATCGACGTCATCTATCGGCAGATCAGTACTGGCGATTAGACGCGACGGTTTGTCGCGCCTAGTCTTAACACTGACCATGTCGTCGGTGACCCAGCCCCATGAAAGCCCAGCGCCCAGCTTGCGCGGTGCCCGCCCTGACAACGCCCGCGCCCGCCGCCAGCCAGGATTACCAGTACTGCAACCTCGATCATTCGGAATCGGCCAGCACCGCGCTGGCCGAAGAAGTGGCGTTGGCGATTGCTTATAACGACATCAGCCAGGCCGTCATGCTGGTCACCCCCACGGATCTGGAAGACTTTATCGTCGGTTTCAGCCTGGGCAGCGGCATCATCAACGACGTCAGCGATATCTACGACCTGCAACTCAGCGGCTCGGGCTCGGCCCAGTCTGCTCAGGTACAGATCTCCAGCCGTGCGTTCTGGAACCTCAAGCAGCAACGTCGGCAATTGGCGGGCACCAGCGGCTGCGGCCTGTGCGGCGTGGAAGCGCTGGAACAGGCGCTGCCGGACCTGAATGTGCTGCCCGGCGCGCCGTTGCCACCCGCCGCCTGGCTCGACGGCCTGCGCCAGCGCATCAGCGCCTTTCAGCCGCTGGGTCAGTACAGCGGCGCGGTGCATGCCGCGGTGTTTATGAATAACCAGGGCGAACTGTTGCTGGGTCGCGAAGACATCGGTCGGCATAACGCTCTGGACAAGCTGATCGGCGCGCTCATCCGACAAAACATTGCCACCGACGGTGGCCTGGCAATTGTCACCAGCCGTTGCAGCCTCGAACTGATCCAGAAAGTCCTGCGCGCCGGCATCCAGACCCTGGTCAGCCTGTCGTCGCCTACCGGCCTGGCCCTGCAATGGGCGCGCCGGCACAACCTCAACCTCATCCACCTGCCGCAGAAAAGTGCGCCGCGGGTCTATAGCCCTGCGATGGAGAACCAAGCGTGAGCACTCATCATCAAGCCGACCAAACCCCGACTCCACGCTACAAGCCCTACAAAGGCCCGGCCGGTGGCTGGGGCGCGCTGATCAGCGTGGCACAGGCCTGGTTGACCAGCGACAACGCGCTGAAAAACCTGCGCATGATGCTCAAGACCAATCAGAACGGTGGTTTTGACTGCCCCGGCTGCGCCTGGGGCGACTCGCCGGAAAGCGGTATGGTCAAGTTTTGCGAAAACGGCGCCAAGGCGGTCAACTGGGAAGCCACCAAACGTCGAGTCGATGCCGCGTTCTTTGCCAAACACAGCGTCAGCTCGCTGCTGGAACAGAGCGACTACTGGCTGGAATATCAGGGCCGCCTGACGGAGCCAATGAGCTACGACGCCGAGACCGACCGTTACAAACCCATCAGTTGGGAGTCGGCGTTCGACCTGATCGGCAAACATTTGCAAGCGCTGCCAAGCCCGGACATGGCCGAGTTCTACACCTCGGGCCGGGCGAGCAACGAAGCAGCGTACCTGTATCAGTTGTTCGTGCGCGCCTACGGCACCAACAACTTCCCGGATTGTTCGAACATGTGCCACGAAGCCAGCGGCGTGGCCCTGGCGCAAAGCGTGGGTGTCGGCAAAGGCACCGTGACCTTTGATGATTTCGAGCATGCCGACGCGATTTTCGTCTGGGGCCAAAACCCTGGCACCAACCATCCACGAATGCTTGAGCCGTTGCGCGAAGCGGTGAAACGCGGCGCTCAGGTGGTGTGTATCAACCCGCTGAAAGAGCGCGGCCTGGAGCGCTTCCAGCATCCGCAACACCCGCTGGAAATGCTTACCAACGGCGACAAGCCGACCAACACCGCGTATTTCCGCCCGGCGCTGGGCGGCGATATGGCAATCCTGCGCGGCATGGCCAAGTTTCTGCTGCTGTGGGAACGCCAGGCGCAGGCAGAGGGTAAGGAAGCGGTCTTCGACCATGACTTCCTCAACGAACACACGACCCATGTCCTCGATTATCTGGGCCGTATCGATGACACCTCCTGGGATGACATCGTGGAACAGTCCGGCCTGCCGCTGGTCGAGATCGAACAAGCCGCGCGCATGTATGCCAAAGGCAAGAACGTGATCATGTGCTGGGCCATGGGCATCACCCAGCACCGGCACTCGGTGCCGACCATCCAGGAAATCGCCAACCTGATGCTGCTGCGCGGCAACATTGGTCGTCCCGGCGCCGGACTGTGCCCGGTGCGCGGCCACAGCAACGTGCAGGGCGACCGCACCATGGGCATCAACGAACGGCCACCCGTGGCCTTTCTCGACGCTCTGGAGCGGCGCTTCCAGTTCAAGGTACCCCGTGACAACGGCCACAACGTGGTGGAAGCGATCCACGCCATGCTTGAAGGCCGCGCCAAGGTCTTTATCGGCCTGGGCGGCAACTTCGCCCAGGCCACGCCGGACAGCCCACGGACCTTCCAGGCCTTGCGCAATTGCGACCTGACCGTTCAGATCAGTACCAAGCTCAATCGCAGCCATCTGACCCACGGCAAGCAAGCACTGATCCTGCCGTGCCTGGGCCGTACCGACATTGATGTTCAAGCCGAAGGCCCGCAAGCGGTGACGGTGGAAGACTCGTTCAGCATGGTCCACGGTTCAAATGGCCAATTGCAGCCGTTGTCGAAACTGATGAAATCGGAACCTGCGATTCTCGCCGGTATCGCCGCCGCGACCCTGGGCAGCAAACCGGTGGACTGGAACTGGCTGGTGGCCGATTACAGCCGCATCCGCAACCTGATCGCCGAGACCATCCCAGGCTTCAAGGACTTCAATGAGCGGGTGCAGAACCCGGGCGGTTTCTACCTGGGCAACAGCGCGGGCGCCCGCCGCTGGAACACCCCATCAGGTCGCGCCAATTTTCGCGCAAACAGTCTGCCCAAGGACCTGGTTCACGAACGCACCCGCGCCACTGGCCAGTTGCCGGATCTGATCATGCAGTCGATGCGCTCCCATGATCAGTACAACACCACGATTTACGGCCTGGATGACCGCTATCGTGGGGTCAAGGGTCAGCGAGACGTATTGTTCGTCAATGAAGCCGACATCATCCGCCTGGGGTTCAAGCCGGGGCAGAAGGCCGATATTGTATCGATCTGGGATGATGGCATTGAGCGGCGGGTCAAGGGCTTTACCTTGCTGGCATTTGATATTCCGGCGGGACAGGCCGCAGCCTATTACCCGGAAGTAAACCCGCTGGTGCCGTTGGAAAGCACCGGGGATGGCAGCCATACGCCAACCTCCAAGTTCGTGGCGATTCGCCTGGAGGCGGCCAGCGAGAACGGCCTGATCATGGCGCGCACGGCTTAAAACCGCCTGCATGCTCCAAGACGGCCTTCAGCGACTGAAAACCAGGCGCAAAAAAGGCCCGTTCAAGGACCGTAATGTTGTTCAGTTAAGGCTTTTTTGTAGGAGCGAGCTTGCTCGCGAAGAACTCATAGGTGCCGCGTTTATCCAGAAAACACGCGTATCGTTGACGCTTTTCGCGAGCCAGCTTGCGCCTACAGTGGTCACTACTTGCTTAAAAGCGACCGCTCTGAAGTGACTAATGACCTGCAAAAATGACTTAAGTTCCCGATAAAAATCAGCAACTTAGATAATTGTATACAACCAGCGCCGCTGGTCGGATTTCAATTGTCAGCGCTTCGATACGACCTCAGGATCGCGGCGTCATCCTCTTGAGGTTCCCCTATGAAGTTCTCCTCGATTCTCTTGTTGTCCCTGGGCCTGGTCAGTGGCGCAGCCATGGCCGGTGGCACCACCGAAGCCGGTGTAGGCGGCGCATTGGGCGGGGTTTTAGGTTCGGTTGTTGGCCAGCAGTTGGGCGGCAACACCGGCTCGGCCATCGGCGCGGCCCTAGGCGGCGCTGGCGGCAGCGCGGTAGGCGCGGACAAACGCAGCCGGGGCGAAGCAGCCATTGGCGGCGCGCTGGGCGCAGCGGGCGGTAACGTGGTCGGCCGCAGTGTCGGCGGCAACACCGGCAGCCTGATCGGTGCGGCAGCGGGCGGCGGTGCCGGCGGCGCGCTGGGCAACTACATGGGCAACAAGAGCGATGACGACGACCGTCGTTACCGCGGACGCGATGATCGTCGCTACTACCGTGACGGCCACCGGGGTCGTGGCCATGCCTACGGCCACCGCAAGAACAAACATCATTACCGTCATCGCTGATCCCGCATGAATCCTGCCCTGGCCCTCGGATCGCGCTTGCGCGGCGAGGGCCAGGACCGGTTCTACCTGACCAGTTGCTGCAGCGCCTCTCGCAACCCTCCCGGGATCGACACCGGCTGGTTCGTCGCCCGATCCACAAACACATGCACAAACCGCCCGGCCGCGCAGGCTTCGTCTTCGCCCGTCTTGAACACCGCCAGCTCATAACACACCGAACTGTTGCCCAACTTGCCAACCCGTAGTCCGATTTCGATACGCTCGGGAAAAGCGATCGAGGCGAAATAGTCGCACGCCGAACTCACCACAAATCCCACCACCCCGCCATCATGGATATCCAGCCCGCCCTCTTCTATCAGGTAGGTATTCACCGCCGTGTCGAAAAAGCTGTAATAGGTGACGTTATTCACATGGCCGTACACGTCGTTGTCGTGCCAGCGCGTAATGATCGGCTGGAAGTGTCGGTAATCGGCACGCTGGGGCGTTGAGTCGGGCATGGGCAAGTCTCATGAAAGTGAATTTACGGACGGTTCAAATGAACCTCGACCCATTCCCGCACTTCAGCGTAGGGATACGCCTCCAGCGCCGCAAATGCGGGGATGGATCTGGCCTTGAGCCGGGTGAATAACGGCACGCTGATGCCGCATAGAAACCGCGTCACACGCTCAGCGCTGGGCAGGTTGCCAGTGTGCTGATGATGCCTGTGGATAAAATCCCCGCACAACCCCTCAAAGTCTTTATCCACAAGCGCCGGCAAGTCGGGCGGAGATGGCAAGTGCGCGACTTGGCCATGGCAGACCGAACAATGCCCGCATTGCATGGGCGCGCTTTCGTCACCGAAATATTCAGCCAGCCGGTAGCCCAGGCAACGCTCGGTGGCAAACAGATCCAGCATTGCGTGAATCCGCGCCACCTCCTTCGCTTCGTGCTGCCTGAAGCCTGTGTATAACTCGACGCTCAAGGCCTGGAGATCAAAGCCGGTATCCAACAGGCTGTAGACCTCGGTCATCTGCTTGCTTTCCAGTTCGATCAAGCCTTGTTCCTGGAAGTAATCCAAGGCCTTCACCACACGGCTGCGCTCGGCTTGATGGTGTTGATAAAGCGTATCGAAATCCACCGTGGCCCAGGTCCTCGCACGCTTGCAGGCCTGGATGATGGCTGAGACAAACTGCTGGCGCTCACCGGAAAAGCGTGCCAGCAATGCCTCAGGCTCCACCCGGTATTTGAAACGGTACTCGGCATAATAGGCGTAGCGAGGAGCAATCACGCCCTTGAGTTCCAGCTGCACCAACAGGGTCTTGAGCGGCAGCTCGCGGATATTGCTGAGTTCCGCCAGCGGCCTCAACAGGAACTCCCACTGCGCCTCTCCACGGGCCGCCAGCAGCTCCTCCAGCACACACCGAATGCCTTGCTCCTCCGGCGTATCACCATAAACGAAATTTTCCAGCACATTGAGGCTGTCGCGATTTGCCAGCACCAGGCAGTCGGCGTCCTGGCCGTCCCGACCGGCGCGGCCAATTTCCTGGCTGTAATTCTCGATGGACTTCGGTAAATCGAAGTGCACGACATTGCGGATATCGCTCTTGTCGATGCCCATGCCAAACGCAATGGTGGCGACAATGCAATTGGACTGCCCGCCCATGAATCGCTGCTGGATGCCCTCGCGCTTTTCGTGGGGCAGACCGGCGTGGTAAGCCTCGGCCTGGATTCCAGCGCGGTTCAAATGTTCGGCAATATGCTCGGCGGTTTTCTGTAGGGTGACGTAGACGATGCTGGGCTGGCCTGCTCGCTCGCACATCCACTCCACCAGCCTGCGGCGCTTGTCGACACCGCTGACCGGTTCCACCAGCAGGTTGAGATTGGGTCGATAAAAACCGGTGGTGATCACATCCTCGGCGGCGATCGAGAACTTCGCCTGCATGTCTGCGATCACCTTGGGCGTGGCGGTGGCGGTCAGCAGCAACGCCTGAGGGATGCGGAACTGACGCTGGTAGTCAGGCAATTTCAGGTAGTCCGGGCGAAAGTTGTGCCCCCATTCGGAGATGCAGTGCGCCTCGTCCACCACCAGTAGCGAGATCGGCACGCTTTGCAGGAAATTCCGAAAACGCTCGTTTTTCAGGCGCTCCACGGAAATCATCAGAATTTTCAACTCGCCGGAACGTGCCCGGGCCATCACGTCATTGGCGTCCTCGCGGCTCTGGGCCGAATCGATACTGCCGGCCGAAATACCGTGACGCTGTAAAAAACCCAATTGGTCCTGCATCAGCGCCAACAACGGCGACACCACCAGCGTCAGGTGTGGCAGCAGCACCGCAGGCAATTGGTAACACAAGGACTTGCCCGAACCGGTGGGAAAGATCGCCGCCGCCGAGCGAGCGGCCAGCACGGCGCTGACGGCCGCTTCCTGGCCCGGACGAAACTGTGGATAACCAAAGACCTGCTGGAGGGTGTTGTGCATAAGCTGTCACTCCATTGACCGCTGAACAGGCTCAAAACATAGCCCGGTATTTTCAGCGAATCGAGAAAGGTCGCCAGAAAAAAGGAGACAGGATGATACACAGGACGCGGAGTGGCAGCGGGCCAAACCGACAGGATCCGACGGGTGTTGTGGGCAAAGACAACAGCGCATGACGGTGAAATCCAGAGGCTTACCGCAACGCGATACTGAGGTCCACCAGCGCGCCCGAGGCATAACTGCGCTTGATAAAGTTATCGACCAGGCAAGTGATACGCACCAGATCCGTGGCATCCGGCAGCTCGATCAAGGGATTATCCGACCGCTGATTGAATGCCTTGCGCACCACCAAGGTTGCGCCAGTGTTGCCATCGGTCAGTAACAGATCGTCATCACTCCGGGACACCAGAATAGCCTTCGAATCAGTCATCGCCAGGTGTATTCGATTCAACACCGCGGCCGGATGAGCGTGATCAAGGATCACAGTGCGATAGTGCGCCCAGACCTCCGCTCCGAGAGTGTAAAAATTGATACCGGCATTCCCGCACACTATCAAGTTGTCGACCCCGGCAAGAATGAGTGGGGTGACGTCGTTTTGGGTCATTTGCAGCGATAACGTTGCGCCGAAACGCTTCACCCCTGTGAACTCGGCCAACAACCGCGGGGCGTTTTCCGTGATCAGGTAGAGCGCCTGATTCGTCGAGCAATACACATAAGCCGCCGCCTGCCCAACGGCGACACCCAGGAAGCACAAGTTATCCGCTGCATGAATGCCACGACTCGAGAATACCTGGCCACTGTCGACATCGAACCAGCCTTGCATGCCATCGCCCAGCAAGGTCAAGACACCTTTGGCATCCCACTGCCTGGCAAGTGCTGCAAGTGCTTCAGGTAATCGGTAACGGTTCTTCACTTGCGCCTCGGCATCAAACGCCAACCACTGCCACCAGGCGTTGTACGTCTGCATGTCCTGTTGCCACTGTGCATCGACAGCAACCAGTTGCAACGCCCCGTTGGGCGTCCGCAACAGAACCTCCCCATTGACCGTCATCAGGCGTATCCCCGCATCCACCTGCTCTGCTGACTGGAAACGCTGCTCTGGCGCTGGCTCGGTGGCCACGGGAATCGGCGCCGATGCTTTGAGTCGCGCATCCGTCCCAAACGCAACTGCGAGTTCATTCGCAGCCAGGGACCGCTGGAAATACAACGTGCCACTCGCGGGTTCAAAGAGCCGCGCCGTCGTGTCATCCGCTTCGAAGCCAAGGAACTGCAGGGTTTTACCTTGCAGAAATGCCGCAGCCACGACCACCTGAGCGTTGTGGTACCACACCGGTAGCGCACGCTTGCCATCGACGCCCTTGACCCCGAATACGGCCAATGTTGCATGGCCATCGGCGACACCGGCGAGGTCTTTCCACCAGCTGACACGCCCCTGGAGCCAATGCTCATTGACGGCTTCGTAACTGAGTTGCCCCAGCGCATTGAGCCGGGCCACGCGTCCATCCTCGGTGATGGCGATCAAGTGACCGCTGATGTTGAGCACATTCGCCAGGATCGGGGTGGTTACCCGCGATGCTGTGGGGCGCTCGTCATTAATTGAAGCGGGCCCGGGGCCCTTTTGCCGGAATAGAGCCTTTTGTACCTTGCTGTAGAAAAAGAACACTTCCCCACCATCGGGGAGGAGCATGTTGCCTGCCAACACCAGGTCGTCGGGGATCGGCCAAGCGCTGTGCGCTTGTTCACCCGCCTCAGACTGCCGGGAATCAGCCGCGAGGGGCTCAAGATTCGGTTTGATCACAAGATCGTTGGGGGTACGAATCCAATAGCGGTGATCCACGCCGGCATCATCTGTGCCATGGATCATCATCAACTCTGCCTTGGTCGGTTCAATCAATCGACCCAGCGTATGGGTTGGAACACCGGTCTTTAAGCCTGGGAAAATATTAGCGGTGTTGGACTGCCACAATGAGCGCAGCAGGAAGTCGTGCCCCGTCGTGCGAAGCAACTCCATTCGAGTCCCATGAATCTGGTAGACGGACTCGCTCTGCGGCTTGCCGTTCGCCGGATGGCGATGGGTGAGGTAGACCGCCTCGCCCTGTTGCCATAGTCGAAGGGACTGAGATTCATGCAGGCCGAGAAATGGATTGAACTGCCCTTCCACCTGACCAGTGGCGATGATTACCCGCCACGCGATGGCCTGCTCGGCGTGGTAGAAATAGGCGTGCTCATTCGTCACCGCCCCCAAGCGAGCATGCTTGGCCAGCTCATCGCACGTATCGGTAAACAGCATCCGATTCCTGGACACGTCGTAGAACGCGCGGCCAACCCTGCGATCGTTGTGCCTGTAGTTCTCGACCAGCACAAACTGCCCCTGCAACCGATGGGCCTTGGCCAAGGCCTGTAAGTGCTGCTCGATAGACAGTCCAGGCGCCGGCCACTGGCTGGCGTCGATGCGCTCGACCTGGGTGGTTTTAGTCGCGAAGTTAACCTTGAGTTGTTCGCGGTCATGCTGGACGAGGCGAATATCATCAACATGCGCAGGATCAATATCGACCAGAACGCCACCGATCATCAGCCGGTAATACAGCACTTCGTCGCCAGCGGGATCACACAGCGAGTCCATGAAGCGGATGACGTCACTTTCTAGATGGCGGGTAATCATTATCCAAGTCGACGGTGTACTTTTCTCTACGCGTACGTGCGCCCCCTCGTTGAGTTCAATCTGGTAGACGCCACCACCTCCCGTGAACCTGTAGTTGAGGTAGCCATACAATTCCTTGGGTAAGGTCGGCACCAGCAACTGCCGATCGGTGTTGTCGAGTACCACCGCGATGGTGGTCTTGACGTACTCATGATGGATCCTGCGAATTATCTGCTCGCCAGGAAAGACGTAGAACGCGAAGGAGAACTTATCGCTCTGAAGCCTGCGGATGACATCAAACCCCGTATCGTGGCGACCCGTGGCAAAAGGCAGCAGCCCATAATCATGCGAAATATAGGATTTGGGAGTACTGGGAAGAATAACCACCCTGGCTTCACGCTGCGCAATCGGCTGGCAGCCAGCGCCATAACCAATCCCGCTGCGCACCTCAATGGCGTGATCGCGCTTGAGGTCGATCTGTGGAAGGTCGCCAATCCATGTGTAATGGGTGCTGTAGATATATTGGCTGGCAAATTCGATCTGGCCTTTGCCAAGGTCAAGACGCTGAACCACTGCACCGGCCAGGGGCACCAGTACATCCTGGCTGGCCTCGTAGCGATAGCCGTGGTTTTTATAGGCGGTATCGACCATCTCGAAGTAGCGCCCCACCGCCTTGGCATCCTCGGCCACGGAACCGAAGGCCTGGGCGAGCGCCGTGAAACCCACGCCCAGTCCGCCCAGAATAACGCCGCCGCTAGAAAACAAGGTGGCGAGCGTGGAGGCCTCCATCAGTCCAGCGGTCACTCCCACGCTGCTTGTCACCAAGCTCGCAGAGTCAAATGCCAACTGGGTGCCAAACACCGCCTTCTGTGTCTCATTCTCGGCATAAGCCAATTCGTAAGCGTCTATCCCTACCATCACCTCGCCAAACAACACCCCGACACCTTCGTTAAGGGTGCGCCCCAAGGCCGAAACAAAACGGCCGGCGATCACCTCCTCGTTGCGTAACGCCGTGACCAGCTCGATGACCTGGGATACATCCTGTACTGCCCCATGCACCATCTGGGCGGAATTAACGTAGCTGTGAAGCTTGAGCAAGGTGGCAAGCTCCGGCGAAGAACGCGTGTTTCGCGCTTCTTTGCGATGCTTGTCGGCGAACCACTGAATCAGTGCCTGCAGCGCAAACCCGGCATTTAAGCCATCCAACGGAGCCGCCGCCGCCACCCCGCCCTCAGGTCTGAACGGCTCGCCCTTTAGCGAAAAATGTTGATCCAGAGTCTGCAGATGCTGATCAACAAAACGGCGGTACTTAAGGCACGTGGCATCACTGGTTTCTACCCAGCGGATTTTTCCAGGCTGGTTGCGATCGATAAATTGAACCCGGAAGCGGCCGTCGCCGAGATCCTGGGTATTATCGATCACCAGCACCCAGCGCTCGTTCAGACTCGCGCTATTCGCCAGGACGGTACTGGCGGCATAGAACCGTGCCCCCCAGCGTTCGGCATCCAAGGTTGCCAGAGCCGTACGCAGTTGCAGATCCTCCGCGATTCGCACGTGCGTGTTGACTGTCTGTTCGGCCTGCGAGCGTACTTCATTGACACGTTCCAACTCCTCGGACTGGCTCAGGTCGGCCACGTTTAGACCGAGGCCTACCGGTACCTCGGCCATCGCGCGAGTATCCATCTCGATCAGATTGAAGGCCGGTGCTGATTGACTGCCAAACGCGCCGTAATAGGCGGCCAACCCGCGCGTCACTAGATAGTGCTGCATTGCACCGGCCAGAGCGGAGACGGTGCGGAAGGCAAAAATCCCGACATTCGGGTCATAGAAATAATAACGCGACACCTCATCTGTAACGACGCTCCCGAGCAGCATCGCGTGCCAGCGGGTATTGAGTGCGAACATTGAGGTCTGTGTGGTTTTTTGCAGCCGTGACAACACCTCATCCAGTACGAGTTGCCCTATCTGGGTTGACGCCTGAACGGCATGAACATTGGAGTGCAATGCGCTCAGCGTGTCTTTGAGCAGCACGGCGTTACGCGCCTGTGGATCGGCGGTCGCCACCTGTAGCCTCTCCACCAAACGATCAACACCTTGCTGACCGCCACAGGCCAGTGCAACCGCCATAGCCCTGACCAACGGATAACAACGGCCACCGGATTGATCTGCAACCCGCAACAGAAAAAAATCCTGCACTACCAAGCGCTGAAAATCGCTGCCCGCACGCCGAAAGTCATCGCTGTACAGCTCCACACGATTCAGAACCTTGTGGAGGTACTCGTTATTCGTCTGGGCGATCTCGTAAAGCTCAGCCGGGCTTGTGGTGTGCACCGGCACTACGTTCTGACTGGGGGACTCGTCAATGCGCAATACGCCTGCCGTTCCCTCTTTGCTCTTGATCTGCTGCCATAACCAAAGATGCTCGACGTCGCGCACTTCTCTCAACAGGGTATGAAACTGCGCCTTGTAGTACTCATGAGTTAAGTTCAGCTGCCTTATTTTTTCGTCGTTGACGGCGCTGCTTCGCTGTTTAGAGAGCAGATATTTGTCGGTTATTATTTTGTCGATATCCTCTGCGACTTTAGCCTCCAGCTCTTTTCGCAGGCGGATCCAGGCAGCAATTGCCGGACTCTCATAGGAGAATCCACCGTCTATATACAGGCCGTCCGCAACCCCTTC
>NZ_JCAXED010000025.1:0-42543 GCF_059758795.1 Pseudomonas sp. GQ91 | reverse complement strand
AGCGGCGGCGCCGGCACCGTCGAGGCGATCCATGTTGGCTTCGGTGGCGTGGCCGGCGTTGGCGCCTTTAGTGGCTACTTCGCCTTCTTCTTCTTTGTCGAATTCGTCCCAGCTCAGCATGACGTGTCGTCTCCTGCGTGAGGGCCAAAGGTGCCCGTGTGAAACCGCGTGGTTGGGTGTTCACACGGCCCAGAGGCCGCGGTGGATCTTTAAGGAATCGTTTGTTGCAACAGCTAGCGCAGGCATTAAACGGAATAGGGCTACGGGTGTTCTGCTCGAGGCTTGAGGGGCGGAGCGATGCTTGCTGGCTCCAGCGGGGCCTCAGGTCTGGCTCTGTGTCCCATGTAAAGGGATATTGCAGGCCCGATTTACCCGCGCATTATAGGGAAAAATTCGGCTTTGTGTTGCGGCGGATGGCCTCAGTCGAGGGGCAAAATGCTGTCTTTTCGAGCCGGAGCGCGGGTTTACAAGGGTTTGCCGGAGCAGGATTTTTTTGACGGGCGGTGGGGGAGCGCCACGAATCAATATCGGACTACGGTCGTCGTGGTTGAACGGGGTGCCGAAGATCAAAATCAAAGGCACGGCGGCCTGGCAGCCGACCTGGTTTTTTGTGAACTGCAGGAGCGAGCGTGCTCGCGAAGAACGTTAACGATGATGCGGGCTATCTGACTCCCCGAGGCGCCCTCAGGGTTTTCGCGAGCAAGCTCGCTCCTACCTATTTAGTAGGCGGCGTTGCTCTGCACTGGTTTTTGATCGCCATTGCCATGGGGATTTTGCAGGTAGTCCCTGGCCGCAAGAACGATTTCTTGCGGCGTACAGCGCCAGGGCAAGTTTTAACTAACAACGTATTTAACCGTTAGAGCAACCATCACCCATGACTTTGTAATTGAGAATATGCCGCTGGCCTTGATGATCTTCATACTCCATGCGCGCCGGAACAACTTCACAGACATCCGGGATTGCACTCATGGAGAGTACTTTAGCGATATCCAAATGACTGGAGTAGGTGTATTCCTCGACTGCGGCAGTCTGCTGGCTGGCGACGTCAGTCGGGATCTCGTCGGCCAAAGCCGCGGTAGCGCATACGCTGGTAAGGACCATTACCCATAAAGCTTTCATTTCTATCATTACCTTTTTAGGCTCGAGTGGGATCACGGGGCCCTTGTGAGGCCGCGTGTGTAACTTGATTGGAGAGTTCGGATTAACGTGCCTTCGTGGGGGCTGCAACTTGGTTAATCACGGTGCCTTGTTGGCGAGATTGATTTTAGGCGCCTGTGTTTTATTCATATACCCGTGCTTTTGATAAACACTATTGGCGGTTTTTGTAACAATCACCTCGGCCGAAGGTATTTTTACTTTGCGAAAAAATGCTGAAAGCCGCGGAACAGAGCGGTGCGCAGGCAAGGTAGGGCAATTTGTAGGGGCTTGTTACTACCATCGTCGAATGGTTCTATAGGTCCGCCCCGGCTACAAAAGGGCCATACAACAACAACTATTGTCACCGAGGTAAGAAAGATGAGTGCGGCTTCCCTGTACCCCGTTCGCCCCGAAGTAGCAGCCAACACGCTGACCGACGAGGCGACCTACAAGGCCATGTACCAGCAATCGGTGGTCAACCCCGATGGTTTCTGGCGTGAGCAAGCCAAGCGACTTGACTGGATCAAGCCTTTCACCACGGTGAAACAGACTTCGTTCGACGATCACCATGTCGACATCAAGTGGTTCGCTGATGGCACCTTGAACGTTTCCTACAACTGCCTGGACCGTCACCTCGCCGAGCGTGGCGATCAGGCCGCAATCATCTGGGAAGGCGATGACCCTTCCGAAAGCCGTACCATCACCTATCGCGAGCTGCATGAACAAGTCTGCAAATTCGCCAACGCCTTGCGTGGCCAGGATGTGCACCGCGGCGACGTGGTGACTATCTATATGCCGATGATTCCCGAAGCCGTGGTCGCGATGCTGGCCTGTACCCGGATCGGTGCGATTCACTCGGTGGTGTTTGGCGGATTTTCGCCAGAGGCGCTGGCCGGACGTATCATCGACTGCAAATCCAAAGTGGTGATCACCGCCGACGAAGGCATTCGGGCCGGCAAGAAAATTCCGCTCAAGGCGAATGTTGACGACGCCTTGACCAACCCGGAAACCAGCAGCATCCAGAAAGTCATTGTGTGCAAGCGCACCAATGGCCAGATCAAGTGGAACCAGCACCGCGACATCTGGTACGAAGACCTGATGAAGGTCGCCGGTACCGTCTGTGCACCTAAGGAAATGGGCGCCGAAGAAGCGCTGTTCATCCTGTATACCTCCGGTTCCACCGGCAAGCCGAAGGGCGTGCAGCACACCACGGGCGGTTACCTGTTGTACGCGGCCCTGACCCACGAACGCGTGTTTGACTACCGCCCAGGGGAAATCTACTGGTGCACCGCCGACGTTGGCTGGGTCACTGGTCACACCTATATTGTCTACGGCCCGCTGGCCAATGGCGCGACCACGCTGCTGTTCGAAGGCGTACCGAATTACCCGGACATTACCCGGGTGGCAAAAATTGTCGACAAGCACAAGGTCAACATTCTCTACACCGCGCCAACCGCAATCCGCGCGATGATGGCTTCCGGCACCGCCGCCTGCGAAGGCGCTGACGGCAGCAGCTTGCGCCTGTTGGGATCGGTGGGTGAGCCGATCAACCCGGAAGCGTGGGATTGGTATTACAAGAACGTCGGTCAATCCCGTTGCCCGATTGTCGATACCTGGTGGCAGACCGAGACTGGCGGCAACATGATGAGTCCGTTGCCGGGTGCTCATGCACTCAAGCCGGGTTCTGCGGCGCGACCGTTCTTCGGCGTGGTGCCGGCGCTCGTGGATAATCTGGGCAACCTGATTGAAGGTGCTGCCGAAGGCAACCTGGTGATCCTCGACTCGTGGCCAGGTCAGGCGCGTACGCTGTTTGGCGACCACGACCGCTTCGTCGATACCTATTTCAAGACGTTCCGTGGCATGTATTTCACTGGCGACGGCGCGCGGCGTGACGAAGACGGCTATTACTGGATCACCGGCCGCGTGGACGATGTGTTGAACGTGTCCGGCCATCGCATGGGCACCGCTGAAATCGAAAGCGCCATGGTTGCTCACCCGAAAGTCGCGGAAGCGGCGGTGGTGGGTGTGCCGCACGACATCAAGGGTCAGGGCATTTATGTCTACGTCACCCTGAAGAATGGCGAGGAGCCTAACGAAGCGTTGCGCCTGGAATTGAAAAACTGGGTGCGCAAGGAAATCGGGCCGATTGCTTCGCCGGATGTGATCCAGTGGGCGCCGGGCTTGCCAAAGACCCGTTCGGGGAAAATCATGCGCCGTATCCTGCGCAAGATTGCCACGGCCGAATATGACGGGTTGGGCGATATCTCGACCTTGGCGGATCCAGGTGTAGTCGCGCACTTGATCGAAACGCACAAGACCATGAACGTCGCCTAAGGCGGGGTAGGTGGGACAGAGCCCCATTCGGTGTGAGCCGGGTGGGGCTTTTTGATAAGCCCTCAAAAACACCGAAGATCCAATGTGGGAGAGGGGTTTGCATGGCATACCCGCCAGCTCAATAAATATCGATTTCTTTGGTAGGAACCTTCTGAATGTTACCGAATGGTGCAAATGTGTAACCCTTTGCCCGAACATGGGGCAAAGTGCTACGTCCGGGCCCTTCAAACGCCCGTTTTAGGCACCTCTGTAAATAAGATCAAACGCTACACTTGCCGTGCCAGAAGGGTTTGCGAATAATAGGCCCGCAATTTGCAATGGTAAAAGGTTTAGTGTCTTTTGTCTCTGCATAAAATTCAGAGACTGTCAATGTGTTGGAACCGCTTTCTTGGTGCTTCTGTAAATTGTTGTCGCATTGAGGAAATATCGGCTTCTGGCCTGTCGTTAGAATGCCGATCACTCGCTCGTCGTCGCTGGTCAGGACGCAGCAGCGTTATTCGGTTTCACTCAGTCGCATCGTGGGCCCTGGCTCATACTGCTGTTTTTGCCCTATACCGATGGAGTCCCAAGATGAAGAAACTCGTGCTGTTGGGCGCCCTGGCGCTGTCCGTACTGTCCATGCAGGCTTTCGCTGAAGGCAAACCCCTGAAAATTGGTATCGAAGCGGCTTACCCTCCGTTCGCCTCGAAGGCGCCGGACGGCAGTATCGTCGGTTTCGACTACGACATCGGCAACGCCTTGTGCGAAGAGATGAAAGTCAAGTGCACATGGGTCGAGCAAGAGTTCGACGGCCTGATCCCGGCGCTGAAAGTGCGCAAGATCGACGCGATCCTGTCTTCCATGTCGATCACCGAAGACCGCAAGAAGTCGGTGGACTTCACCAATCGCTACTACCTGACGCCGGCGCGCCTGGTGATGAAGGACGGTACGGCGGTCAGCGAAAGCCTGGATGAACTCAAAGGCAAGAAGATCGGCGTGCAGCGCGGTTCGATCCACGACCGTTTCGCCAAGGAAGTCCTGGCTTCGAAGGGGGCTACCGTTGTGCCTTACAGCTCGCAGAACGAAATCTACCTGGATATCGAAGCGGGTCGCCTCGACGGCACCGTGGCCGACGCAACCCTGCTGCAGGAAGGTTTCCTCGATACGCCAGCCGGTAAAGGCTACGCGTTCACCGGTCCATCCTTCACCGACGTCAAGTACTTCGGCGACGGCATAGGCATTGCCGTGCGCAAAGGCGACACGGAAAACCTGGAACGTATCAACGCCGCGATCGCCGCGATCCGTGCCAACGGCAAGTACCAGACGATCCAGGACAAGTACTTCAAATTCGATATCTACGGCGCTGACGCCAAGTAAGTCATCGCAGTTGTCTGTCCATAATGGCGCAAGCACCAGGATCTCTGACGTTTGCGCCATTTTTTCATCCGCCTTTTCGAGGACCTGAATCATGTTGAAAGGCTACGGGGCCGTTATCCTCGATGGCGCATGGTTGACGCTTCAGCTCGCCTTGTCGTCCATGGCCTTGGCCATTGTTCTGGGTCTGATCGGGGTCGCACTACGCCTGTCGCCGGTGCGCTGGTTGGCCTGGCTGGGCGACTTGTACTCCACGGTGATCCGCGGGATCCCCGACCTGGTACTGATCCTGCTGATTTTCTACGGCGGTCAGGACCTGCTCAACCGCGTCGCGCCGCTACTGGGCTACGACGACTATATTGACTTGAACCCCTTGGCCGCCGGTATCGGCACCCTGGGTTTCATCTTCGGCGCCTACCTTTCGGAAACCTTCCGGGGCGCCTTCATGGCTATCCCCAAAGGCCAGGCGGAGGCGGGCATGGCGTATGGCATGAGTCCGTTCCAGGTGTTCTTCCGGGTCATGGTGCCGCAAATGATCCGGCTGGCGATCCCTGGTTTCACCAACAACTGGCTGGTGTTGACCAAGGCGACCGCGTTGATTTCCGTGGTGGGCCTGCAAGACATGATGTTCAAGGCCAAGCAGGCGGCAGACGCCACCCGCGAACCTTTTACCTTCTTCCTCGCAGTGGCGGCGATGTACCTGGTGATCACCAGCGTTTCGTTGCTGGCCCTGCGTTACCTTGAGAAGCGCTACTCGGTAGGCGTAAGGGCGGCTGATCTATGATCTTCGACTACAACGTCATCTGGGAGGCCTTGCCGCTGTACTTCGGCGGTTTGCTGACCACCCTGAAACTGCTGCTGATTTCGCTGTTCTTCGGCTTGCTCGCCGCCTTGCCCCTGGGGTTGATGCGTGTGTCCAAGCAGCCGCTGATCAACGGTGCGGCCTGGCTCTACACCTATGTGATTCGCGGTACACCGATGCTGGTGCAACTGTTTCTGATCTACTACGGCCTGGCCCAGTTCGAAGCGGTGCGCGAGAGTTTCCTGTGGCCGTGGTTGTCCAGTGCGACCTTCTGCGCCTGCCTTGCGTTTGCCATCAACACCAGCGCCTACACCGCCGAGATCATTGCCGGTAGCCTCAAGGCCACGCCGAATGGCGAGATCGAAGCGGCCAAGGCCATGGGGATGTCGCGCTACAAGCTGTATAGCCGGATCCTGCTGCCCTCGGCCTTGCGCCGGGCGCTGCCGCAGTACAGCAACGAAGTGATCATGATGCTGCAGACCACCAGCCTGGCTTCTATCGTTACCCTGATCGATATTACCGGAGCCGCCCGCACGGTGAACGCTCAGTACTATTTGCCGTTTGAAGCCTATATCACCGCGGGCGTCTTCTACCTGTGCCTGACCTTCATTCTGGTGCGCCTGTTCAAGTTGGCCGAGCGCCGCTGGCTGAGCTACCTGGCTCCTCGGAAGCACTGATATGGAACGTATCGATCACGTGTTGCCCTGGGGGCATTTGGGCTGCGAGCGCCAGTTGACGGTGTTCCGTTTCGGCGGCGGCGAGCGCAAGGCCTATATCCAGGCCAGTCTGCACGCCGATGAATTGCCGGGGATGCGCGCCGCCTGGGAGCTGAAAAAGCGCCTGGGCGAACTCGAACAACAGGGCGCCCTCAACGGTGTGATCGAACTGGTGCCGGTGGCCAATCCGATGGGCCTCGGCCAGTTGCTGCAAGGGGCTCACCAAGGGCGCTTTGAAGTCGGCAGCGGCAAGAATTTCAACCGCGACTTCGTCGAGTTGAGCGAGCCGGTGGCCGCACGCCTCCAGGGCGAACTGGGGGATGATCCTCGCGCCAACGTGCGCTTGATTCGCCAGGCGATGGCCGAGGTACTCAACGCCTTGCCGCCGGCTGCCAGCCAGTTGCAAGGCATGCAGCGGCTGTTGCTGAGTCACGCTTGCGATGCTGACGTGGTGCTGGACCTGCATTGCGACGCCGAAGCTGCGCTGCACATGTACGCCTTGCCTCAGCACTGGCCGCAATGGCGTTCACTGTCGGCGCACCTGAATGTGAAGGTCGGCTTGCTGGCGGAAGACTCCGGTGGCAGCTCCTTTGACGAAGCCTGTTCGCTGCCGTGGCTGCGTCTGTCGCGTGCATTCCCCGAGGCGCAGATTCCCCTGGCATGCCTGGCGACGACGCTGGAGTTGGGTGGTCAGGCCGATACCGGGCGTGACGAGGCGATTTTTCACGCTGAAGGCATTCTGGCGTTTCTCGCTGAACAAGGCCTGATCCGTGGCGAGTGGCCTGCCGCGCAATTCGAACCCTGCGAAGGCGTGCCGTTTGAAGGCACCGAGTTGCTGTTCGCGCCCCATGCCGGCGTGATCAGCTATCTGCGTAAAGCCGGTGACCGGGTGGAAGTGGGCGAGCCACTGTTTGAAGTCATTGATCCCTTGACCGACCGCGCCAGCACTGTTTGCGCGGGCACGTCCGGGGTGTTGTTTGCCGTTGAACGGCTGCGTTATGCCCAAGCGGGTTTCTGGCTGGCCAAGGTGGCGGGGCGCGAAGCGCTGCGTCACGGGCGCTTGCTCAACGACTGACCAACTGTTTTTGTGAGAACCGACCGCATGTACAAACTTGAAGTCCAAGACCTGCATAAACGCTATGGCAGTCATGAAGTGCTCAAAGGTGTTTCCCTGGCCGCCGCGGCGGGTGATGTGATCAGCATCATCGGTTCCAGTGGTTCGGGTAAAAGTACCTTTTTGCGCTGTATCAACCTGCTGGAGCAACCCCACGCCGGCAAGATTCTGCTCAACAACGAAGAGCTGAAACTGGTGGCCAACAAAGACGGCGCCATGAAGGCCGCCGACCCGAAACAACTGCAGCGCATGCGTTCGCGACTGTCGATGGTGTTCCAGCATTTCAACTTGTGGTCGCACATGACCGCGCTGGAAAACGTCATGGAAGCGCCGGTACATGTGCTCGGTGTTTCAAAAAAGGAAGCCCGCGAAAAGGCCGAGCACTACTTGGCCAAAGTTGGCGTGGGGCATCGTCAGGATGCGTTCCCCGGCCACATGTCCGGTGGCGAACAACAGCGTGTGGCGATTGCCCGGGCGCTGGCGATGGAACCTGAAGTGATGCTGTTCGACGAGCCCACCTCGGCCCTCGATCCCGAGCTGGTGGGCGACGTATTGAAAGTCATGCAGGACCTGGCCCAGGAAGGCCGGACCATGGTGGTGGTGACGCACGAAATGGGTTTTGCCCGCGAAGTATCCAACCAGTTGGTGTTCCTGCACAAAGGCATCGTCGAAGAACGTGGCAACCCGCGAGAAGTGCTGGTCAACCCGCAGTCCGAACGTTTGCAGCAGTTCTTGTCCGGTAGCTTGAAATAAAACGGCCGCTACTCACCCCCTGTAGGAGCGAGCTTGCTCGCGAAAAACCTGAGAACGCCAAGGGGTGCCAGGCATTCCGCGTTATTGTTGAAGATCTTCGCGAGCAAGCTCGCTCCTACAGGTGGGCCGGTGTTCATTGTTTTTGAGATTTGTGTTGGTTTACGGGCTAGCATTGGCCTTTGTCTTCATTACTGTTACTCGTTTCGGATAGCCCTCCATGACCGCCCATCGAATTGGTTTCCTGATTTGGCCCAGCACGAAAGCACTGACGCTTGCGCTGGCTGAGGAGGCCTTGCGGGTTGCCCAGCGGGTGCATCCGGACGTGGTTTACGAGGTATCGTTTCTGCAGGCCGAGCCGCCGGTCGAAGGTGACTGGAAATTGCCCGGCGAACCCTGGGCCGGCAAGCTTGAAGGTTTCCAGAAGTTGTTCTTGCTGGCCGACGAGCCGCCGACCGTCATTGCCTCGCCACTCAGTATTGCGCTCAAACAGCTGGTCCGTGCGGGCTGCGTGATTGGAGGGTTGTCGGCGGGTGTGTATCCGTTGGCGCAGCTGGGGTTGCTTGACGGTTATCGGGCGGCCGTGCACTGGCGTTGGCAGGATGATTTTGCCGAGCGCTTTCCCAAGGTCATCGCCACCAGCCATTTGTTCGACTGGGATCGTGATCGCCTGACGGCCTGCGGTGGCATGTCGGTACTCGATCTGCTGCTGGCGGTGCTGGCGCGTGATCACGGCGCCGAACTGGCCGGTGCGGTCTCGGAAGAATTGGTGGTGGAACGCATCCGCGAAGGCGGCGAGCGCCAGCGTATTCCGCTGCAAAACCGCCTGGGCTCGAGCCATCCCAAGCTGACCCAGGCGGTGTTGCTGATGGAAGCGAATATTGAAGAGCCGCTGACCACCGACGAAATCGCTCAGCATGTGTGCGTGTCGCGACGACAACTGGAGCGGATTTTCAAGCAATACCTCAATCGCGTTCCCAGCCAGTATTACCTCGAGTTGCGCCTGAACAAGGCACGGCAGATGTTGATGCAAACCAGCAAGTCGATCATCCAGATCGGCCTGTCATGCGGCTTCTCCTCGGGGCCGCACTTCTCCAGCGCCTACCGCAATTTCTTCGGTGCCACGCCGCGCGAAGACCGCAACCAGCGTCGCAGCAGCAGCCCGTTCGAACTGTCGTCGGTGCCGTCCGAACGGGGCTGATCGGCCTTATTCCTCCTGGGGTTGCGGAACCGGCACCGGCAACGGATTACCCTGTTCGTCGCGTGCCGCTTCAGGTACCTGAAAGTCCTGCCCGGTGCGTTGGTAGTACGTCCTGAGATGCTGCAGGCTTTGCGCCGACAGCGGGTTGCCACTTAGATCGCATTCATCGAGGAGCGTCGGGATCATTTCCAGCAGGTCGGGCGGGATTGTCGAGATCTGGTTGTTGCCCAGGTCGAGAAGCTGCAGGCGCGGGAGCCGGAATACGCCGTGTGGCACGCTGCTCATCTGATTGTTACGCAGTTGCAGCGCCAGCAGGTTGTTCAGGCCGCTGACATCGGGCGCCAGGCCCAGCGGGTTATGGTTCATCCCGAGAAACTCCAAGGCACTCAGCTCCGATAAGGTGCGTGCGGTGTCGGCCGTCAGGGTAATCGCGCAATGGCTCAAGTCGAGGTAGGTGAGCTTGGGCAACTTGAACAGCGCACGCGGTAGTGAACGCAGGTAACAATGCCGCAGTTTCAGCGTCTGCAGGTTGGGGAAACAGTCCAGGGTGGCGTCAACCGCGGTGGTGGTGCCGTTGCCGGTGAAATCGAACAGCGAAATATGCTCAAAACGTGCATTTATGCGCGGCAGTTCGCCCATGAGCGTGAGATCGACCGTCAAGCGATAGGTGAGGTCTTCGCCCGGGCTGCGAATGTCCTCTTCGCTTTCACGGCGCCATGCCTGTTCCAGCAGGCGCTTGAAATCGCGACGCCGCAATTGCTCCTCTGCGCGCGAGGGTTCATCCAGCGGCACATCCAGGACTGGGTGTCGGGCGGGCACGCTGAGCACCCATTGCTGCAGGTCAGCGCCCAACTGTTGGTACTCGGCCTCGAGACGCGCCAGGTAGGTGGTGACCTCGGCCATGTCTCCCGGCAGGTTGAAGATAAAGCGGTCGGCCGCGTTATCCGACAGGCGCGGGTAGAGGGCTTTGACTCTGTCCCGTTCTGCGCGGGGGGCTTGCGCGTTGAAAAATTCGCCCATGTCCTGGCAGTAGATTTTGATCCGCTCCAGGGTCTGGGGGGACAGCGGATTGGCACTGAGATCGAAGAGCTGGGTGAGCGTCGGCGGCAAGCTGAAGCTGAAAGCCGGCAGCTCCTCGATGGCGTTGTGGCTCAGGTTGACCGCGACAGGTCGGTCCTCGATCAGCAGTCCTTCGGGGACTTCGCGCAGGCCGGTGTCCTGCAGGGATACATGACTCAAGTTGCCCAGGCCGCGAAAATCCGGCACGTGCCCCAGCGGGTTGTGGCTCAGGTCCAGATGGTCGAGGTTGCTCATGTTGCCCAGCGCCACCCGGCTGGTTTCGGACAAGCTGATCATGCAATTGGGCAGGCTCAGGTCGGTGAGTTTCGGCAAGTCGAATATTGCGCCGGGAATATCCCCCAGGCGTGCCTGTTCGATGGTCAGTGTATCCAGCTCGGCAAAGCTCCTGAGAAAGGCTCCCGGTTGCAGTGTGAGACCGTTGCCGTCGAGCTTCAGGTAAGTGATGTGCTTGAACTGCGCACTCATCGCCGGCAACTCGCCGGCCAGCGCCGAAGACAGGGTCAACGCATGGATGAAATTCCCGTCGGGTGCGGTCTCACGGCGCCAGCTGCGTTCCAGTCGTTGCTGGACCGCCTGGCGCCTGGCCCGTTCGAGTTCGGCGAGCGTGGTGTCGGATGTCCAGGCTCCCAACTCTTGCTGCAGGGTTTCCAATTCGTTCGCCAGGCGTGCCAGTTCGCGCCGGCCGGCCTCGATATCACCGGGCAGGCTGAAGATGAACTGGTTGATGTCCTGATGACTCAGGGAAGGGAACAGCAGGCGCGCATCTCGCCGGTCGACGTCCGCCGCGTCGACGATCCAATAGGTCTGATGGCGCTGGTAGTAAGCCTTGAAACGCTCGAGGGTCGGCTCCGAAAGCGGATTGCCCGCGAGGTCGAAGCGCTCGCTGGCGGAAGGCGGCAATTCGAACAGTGCTGCCGGCAGCTCGCTAAGACGGTTGTCGCCCAACAACACCACTTCCAGCGTCGGCAACTGCAGCAGGCCGGCGGGCCACTGGTCAATCCCGGTCTCCGACAGGTCCAGGTCTTCCAGGCTGGTCATGGTTCGAATATCGGGCGCTCGGCCCAACGGATTCTGGTGCAGGTTCAGGCTTTCCAGACGATTCATCGCCACCAGGCGCGCCTCGCTCTCGGCAGTGAGAACGATCTGGCAGTTGTCTAGGCTCAAGGTGCGCAGGTTGGGCATGTCGCTGAGCGCCGGCGGCAATTCGCCGAGGGCAATCTCACGGACCTCCAGGTGGCGCAGCATGGGGAAGTGTTCAAGAAAATGTGTCACCCCCTGAGTGCCATCGACACCCGTCAGCGTCAGCAGCGACACATGCGGGAACTCGCTGTTCAGGGGCGGCAGCTCACCGAGGATCGGCCAGTCCAGTTTCAGCACAACGCCGTCGCGTGCGGGGTCGTTGTAGTAGTCGTCGATCTCGGTTTCCTGGCGCCAGCACCCTTTGAGGCGCGCGGCGAAATGGCGGCGATTCTGGCGTTGATATTGGCGCTGGCGGCGGGTGAAGGGGATGCCGCTGACGGGGTGGTTGGCCGGGACATCGTCTTGCCAGGTATACAGGATCGTCTCCAGTTGTTGATAGTCGTTCTCCAGCGTGGCGATCGCGACGAGGGCGCCGCCGGGCTGCTGTTGCAGGTTGTCGATCAACTGCTGCACCTGTTCGTCCCTGAGTACCGGAAACAGCGCGCGGGTTCGCTGTTGTAAGGTCAGCAGTGGGGGCGGGGGCTCAAGCTCGCCGACATAGCCTTCGCTGTTGCCCAGCAGGCGCAGCGTTTCCACGCGCACTTCCTGAGGTGTCGGCTCGTTGAGCAGGACGCGCAACTCTTCGCGTGGCAGTGGGCGCTTGGTCAGGCGCTCTTTAAGCACAGGCCCGTCATGAATGCCGATGTTCAGTGCATCCCGCTGGGCGTCCGGCAGCGCATGCAGGATGGCGGTATACAGATCGGTTTGCCCCGACAGCGCGTCGCTCGCATCGTGGGGTACATAACGACCTGAATCGAGGCGTACCAAGGTGCGCCGAATCGGCGCGTCAGCCGGACCGATGGTGTTCCAGAGCACGCCGTCGAAGCTGCGGTGCCTGGCTTCAAGCAGGACCTGGTCCGACCAGCCGGGCAGTAATTTCAGCGAGTTGAGCGCCAGCCGATCGGTATCGATGTTGCTTTGCGAGGTCATGTGCTGGCCCTCATACGCACGATTGACGCGTACTTCATCGAGAGCGGCGCGTGCCAGATCAACCAGGCGTGACGGCGTGTGGCCCTGGTCCAATATCTCCAGTTCCTCGCCGCTGGCATGCTCGAGCAAGGTCTCGGCCACGCTGACGGGCAGGCCTGGCGCTTCCTGCAGGATTTGCTGGGTCGGGGGCGTGGGGTCAGGCAGTGAGCCGTAGCGGGAATCGAACAAGGCGGCGCGGTGGCGTTCGGCCGTTTCCGCCAGCTTTTTGCGCAGGTTGTGGGTGCGGGTTTCCAGGCTCAGTTCGGGGTCGCCGATGCGCTCTGCGAATAGCGCGCGGATTTCATCCGGGCTGAGGGATTGCAGGAAGGACTTGAGCAGTTCGCCATTTTGCAGCTGGGTTTCGAGGATCTGCATGGCGGGTTGGTTCGGGTCGCCGAAGGTCCAGGTTACCTGTCCCTTTTCATCGAGAAACTGCAGCGAGCGGGTGGGTGGCCACACGTCCTGGGTCGTCAGCAGTTGCAACAGGGCCTGCGGCTCGATGCGTGGGTATACCGCCGAATCGTCGCTGCGCAGGTTGTCGATCAATTGCTGCAGGCCGCGGTCGATGCGCAGGCGCACCAGGGTGTCCTCAAGCAGCGGCGGCATGGGCTGGCTGTTGACGTGCATCTTGCGCAGGGCGTCTTCTTCCGTCCCGCTGATGCGCAGGGCCAGCTCGCGGTCCGCCGCACTCAGGCCCCGCACTTTGTGCCCCAGGCGGTGCAGCAGGGTGGGGCGGTCCCAATGCAGAGGGCGCTCCAGCTCGGTATGCCAGGCGCCGGCACCATTGTGGCGAACCGTGGGCCTGTAAGCGTCGGGGCGGGTCGGGTGTTTAATGCGGTAGTGCTCGCTGCCTTCGGCTTTTTCCAGCGCATACAACTGGTCTTCCAGGGCCAGCACCGATTCGCCCTGCAGGCTGTGCAGACCCTGCGCGTCGACGCGCGCGCGTGGCGGCAAGGTGCCGAGATGCCGATACGGGGTGAGGTCGGGTTTCCAGTAGCGCTTATTGCCGTTGGCCAGTGTCACCGGTTTGAATCGGTCAAAAAAGGCGACTACGTCCGCCGGCAGGAGCTTGCGCAACTCGGTCACGGCAATTTTGCCGCCGACGGCAAACGTCCCCAGTTGGACCAGTGACTGGAGAACGCCCATCAGGTGGGTAAAGGCTTCGCGCGCCTCGCCCTCGGCCCAGTCGATCACCCCTTCGAACACTTCATCGAGCAACTGGTAGGCCATATAACCCAGCATCAATTCACCCAACCCAGGCACCAGCGGGGTTGCCACCAGCAGCACGGCGTTGAGGATGGATGAGGCGACCTCGACGAAAGAATCCCACAACGCCCAACGTGCCTTGCGGTCGGCACTGGCGGTGGATACGGCTTGGGTGCGGGCGTCATTCAGCAGTTTGTTGAGCGCCTGTTGGTAGAGGTGCTGCCACAGATCGGCCTCGACAGCCGTGGCGAGGAACTGCAGCCTGGGGTTTTCGATGGGTTCCTGGCGCCAAGGCGCGAGGTTACTGTCCCGGGTCGGGGGATGCCAGGTGATGTGGGACAGACGCTGGTTCAACTGCCCGAAAAACACGCCGCGATGTTCGTGGGCGACGAAGCGACTGAAAAACGCCTGATAATCCTCGCTGCGCAGTTGTCGCACCAGTTCCTTCTGAAAGGCTATCGAGGAGGAGTAGCCCTTGAGCGGGTGCTCGGGATCATCGGGCACGTAAACCACCAAGCGCTGCACCCTGCTTGACTGATTGAGGTCGGCGGCGAACACCAGGATGCCGCTGAGCGGTGTTTCCATCAGACTCAGGTCGTGGCCTTTCAGGGCGAGGTCACTGCGGCCCGCGATCACCGCTTCGATCAACTGCACATCCGCCGGCTGGATGTCTTTTTGCAACTGTGCCACTTGCAAAGCGACCCGTAGCGCGGCTTTTTGGCTGGCGCTGACTTTTTGCTGCAACGCGGCGGCGACTGCCGGTTCGTCCATGCCCAGTTGTGTGCGCAAGTAGCTTGTGTAACGGGCGCCGATGTCGAGGTCGCGGCACAGGCGGGTAAAGACGGTGATGGGCAGGGCTTGCCGGATGGCGGGTAAGGATTGGAATTGGCCGGTGGCCGAAGGTTGGGTGATATAGGTGGAGGCTGGCTCGTAGGCGTCTTTCGCGGTTTCCTGATACTCAAAGTTGTAAAGGGCTGCGTCCAGCAGGGAAACCTTCCGGGTGCGCGCACCGCCGGAAGGGAGGGTAAGCCAGGGAATGTTTTGCGGGATATACAGGTGCAAATAGACGGACTCGCTGTCCAGGCGCAGGCCAAAGCGGGTGAGCAGTGCGTCTTCAAGGATCGGTTTGGCGAAGGCCTTGGCGTCTTGCAGGTTTTGCAGCGCGCTGTCGACACTGTTCAGCGCGTGCCAATGCTCGGCATTCAGTTGATTGAGTCGGGATCGCTGGGCGCCAGGCGCTTGTAGCAATGGGCCGGACAGCAACAGTTTGGCGTCTTTCAGCGCCTGGTGACGATGGGGCGCGGCTTGGCCTAGCCACGCGGGCAGGTTCAAGAGGGGGGCGTAGGGCTGTGTATCCATGGGGTTAATCTCCAGCGGTAGACAAAGGAGATCAGTTAATCACCCGCACAGGAGCGCTAGACGCTAGATAATTAGGCCGTGGTTGCGCGTCGATCTGTGGCCTTGGGCCCTGACGTAAAACGCCTGGGCAGTTTAAACTGCGCCATTGCGACGCTATTTGTCGCATTGGCGTAAACCCGCGAAAATCAGGGGTTGGCGCTATAAGAAGTTGTCGCTTGGCGGCAAGGCCGCGCTGAAAACTGTCCTTACAATCCCTGCATCGCCCGCCAGTTCCAGGCAGGCGTTCCTCTTCAGGAGACTCCGATGTCCGTTGAGCAAGCCCCGGTGCAACGTGCCGATTTCGACCAGGTCATGGTGCCTAACTACGCGCCTGCCGCCTTTATTCCCGTACGTGGCGAAGGCTCGCGTGTCTGGGACCAGTCGGGTCGCGAGCTGATCGACTTTGCCGGCGGCATCGCGGTTAATGTCCTGGGTCATGCGCATCCGGCGCTGGTGGGGGCGCTGACCGAACAGGCCAACAAGTTGTGGCATGTTTCCAACGTCTTCACCAACGAGCCGGCGCTGCGCCTGGCGCACAAGTTGATCGACGCCACGTTTGCCGAACGCGTGTTCTTCTGCAACTCCGGCGCCGAAGCCAACGAAGCCGCCTTCAAGCTGGCGCGCCGCGTGGCGTTCGACCGTTTCGGGACTGAGAAGTACGAAATCATTGCCGCGCTCAACAGTTTCCACGGGCGTACCTTGTTCACCGTCAACGTCGGCGGCCAATCGAAGTACTCCGATGGCTTCGGTCCTAAAATCACCGGCATCACCCATGTTCCCTACAACGATCTGCAAGCCCTGAAAGCCGCCGTCTCGGACAAGACGTGCGCGGTGGTGCTGGAGCCGATCCAGGGCGAAGGCGGCGTGCTGCCCGCGGAGCTTGCCTACCTGCAAGGTGCTCGCGAGCTGTGTGACGCGAACAACGCGCTGCTGGTATTTGACGAAGTGCAGACCGGCATGGGCCGCAGCGGCAAGCTGTTTGCCTACCAGCATTACGGCGTGGTCCCGGACATCCTGACCAGCGCCAAGAGCCTGGGCGGCGGTTTCCCGATCGCCGCGATGTTGACGCGTGAAGACCTGGCCAAGCACTTGGTCGTCGGCACGCACGGCACCACCTACGGCGGCAACCCCCTGGCGTGTGCGGTCGCGGAAGCCGTGATCGACGTGATCAACACCCCACAGGTGCTGGCTGGGGTCAATACCAGGCACGACCTGTTCGTGGCCCGTCTGCAGCAGATCGGCGAGAAGTACGGTATTTTCACCGAGGTGCGCGGCCTGGGCCTGCTGCTCGGTTGCGTGCTGAGCGATGCCTGGAAGGGCAAGGCCAAGGAGGTGTTCAACGCCGCCGAGCGTGAAAACCTGATGATCCTGCAAGCCGGCCCGGACGTGGTGCGTTTTGCCCCGAGCCTGGTGGTGGACGAGGCGGATATCCAGGAAGGTCTCGACCGTTTTGAACGTGCTGTAAAAACGCTTACGCAAGTCTGATTCGCTCCGCCTTTGCCCTGTAGGAGCGAGCTTGCTCGCGAAAAACTCAAGGATGCCGCGTTCATCGAGAATGCGCGCGTTATCGTTGACGATCTTCGCGAGCACGCTCGCTCCTACAGGGAAAGGCGGTGTTTTGGCCCCCTGTTTTTTATTCTGGATTTAAGGAGTGACACCATGCTGGTGATGCGCCCCGCGCAAATGGCTGATCTGGGCGAGGTACAGCGTCTGGCCGCGGACAGTCCGATTGGTGTCACCTCCCTGCCGGATGATGTCGAACGTCTGAGCGACAAGATCGCCGCAAGCGAAGCATCCTTCGCCGCTGAAGTCAGTTTCAACGGTGAAGAAAGCTATTTCTTCGTGCTGGAAGACAGCGTCACCGGCAAGCTGGTGGGCTGTTCGGCCATTGTGGCCTCGGCCGGTTACTCCGAACCGTTCTACAGCTTTCGCAACGAAACTTTCGTACATGCGTCCCGTGAGCTGAAGATCCACAACAAGATCCACGTCCTGTCCCAATGCCATGACTTGACCGGCAACAGTCTGCTGACCAGTTTCTACGTGGTGCCGGAATTGGTCGGTTCGCCGTGGTCGGAACTCAACTCCCGTGGCCGGCTGCTGTTCGTCGCCAATCATCCCGAGCGTTTTGCCGATTCGGTGGTGACCGAGATTGTCGGCTACAGCGACGAGAACGGTGATTCGCCGTTCTGGGATGCCATCGGCCGTAATTTCTTCGATCTCAACTACGCCGCGGCCGAACGGCTGTGCGGGCTGAAAAGCCGCACCTTCCTTGCCGAACTGATGCCGCATTACCCGATCTACGTGCCGCTGTTGCCGGACGCCGCGCAGGAAGCCATGGGCCAGGTTCATCCGCGGGCGCAGGTCACCTTCGACATCCTGATGCGCGAAGGCTTTGAAACCGACCACTACATCGACATCTTCGATGGTGGCCCGACGTTGCACGCACGGGTCTCGGGTATCCGCTCGATTGCCCAGAGCCGCGTGGTGCCGGTGAAGATCGGCGAGATGCTCAAGGGTGTGGGTCGCCAGTACCTGGTCAGCAATGGTCAGTTGCAGGATTACCGTGCGGTGATGCTGGAACTGGACTACGCGCCGGGTAAACCGGTGACGCTGGACCTGGAAGCCGCCGAAGCCCTGGGCGTCGGTGAAGGTGCCAGCGTGCGCCTGGTAGCGGTTTAAAAGAGAGTTTCACGGGTGGCTTGGAATCAGCGGCCCGCTTGAGGAGATAGCATGATCGTTCGTCCCGTACGCAGCAGCGATTTACCGGCCCTGATTGATCTGGCGCGCAGCACCGGCACCGGCCTCACCACCTTGCCGGCCAACGAAGAGCGTTTGGCGCACCGGGTCGGCTGGGCCGAGAAAACCTTTCGCGGCGAAGCCGGACGCGGTGACGCGGACTACCTGTTCGTGCTGGAAAACGATGACGGCCGCGTGGTGGGCATTTCCGCCATCGCCGGTGCCGTCGGCCTGCGCGAGCCCTGGTATAACTTTCGGGTCGGCCTGACCGTCAGCGCTTCCCAGGAGTTGAACATCTATCGTGAGATTCCGACGCTGTTCCTCGCCAATGACCTGACCGGCAACTCCGAGTTGTGCTCGCTGTTCCTGCATGCCGATTACCGCAACGGCCTCAACGGCCGCATGTTGGCCAAGGCGCGGATGCTGTTTATCGCCGAGTTCCCGCAGTTGTTCGGCAACAAGATCATCGCCGAGATGCGCGGCATGTCCGACGATGCCGGGCGTTCGCCGTTCTGGGAAAGCCTGGGCCGACACTTCTTCAAGATGGAATTCAGCCAGGCCGATTACCTCACCGGCGTGGGCAACAAAGCATTCATCGCTGAACTGATGCCCAAGTTTCCGCTGTACACCTGCTTCCTTTCTCCGGATGCGCGCAACGTGATCGGCAAGGTCCACACCGACACCGAGCCGGCGCTGAGCATGCTCAAGAGCGAAGGTTTCAGCTACCAGGGTTACGTCGACATCTTCGACGCGGGCCCGGCGGTGGAATGTGAAACCACCAAGATCCGTGCGGTGCGCGACAGTCAGGCGCTGGTGCTGGCCATCGGCACGCCAGGGGACGACGCCACGCCGTTCCTGATGCACAACCGCAAGCGTGAGGATTGCCGTATTACCGCCGCCCCGGCGCGGCTGGCGGCCGGCACCCTGGTGGTCGATCCGTTGACCGCCAAGCGCCTGCAACTGGTGGCTGGTGATCAAGTACGTGGCGTACCGTTGTCCGCAGCCCGGGAGTCGAAATAATGAATTCGCTGTATATCGCAGGTAGCTGGCTGGCTGGCCAGGGTGAACGGATCGAGTCGCTGAACCCGGTGACCCAGCAAGTACTGTGGGCCGGCAACGGTGCTTCGGTCGAACAGGTCGAGTCAGCCGTGCAGGCCGCGCGCCAGGCATTTTCGGCCTGGGCCAGGCGTCCGCTGGAAGAACGTATCAGCGTGCTCGAAGCCTTTGCCAATACGCTGAAAAGCCGTGCCGATGAAATCGCCCGCTGCATTGGCGAGGAAACCGGCAAGCCACTGTGGGAATCGGCGACAGAAGTCACCAGCATGGCCAACAAGATCGCGATCTCGGTACAAAGCTACCGCGAACGCACCGGCGAGAAGAGCGGCCCGCTGGGCGACGCCAGCGCTGTGTTGCGCCACAAACCACACGGCGTGGTGGCGGTGTTCGGCCCCTACAACTTTCCCGGTCACCTGCCGAACGGGCATATCGTCCCGGCCTTGCTGGCGGGCAATACCGTGCTGTTCAAACCCAGCGAACTGACGCCGAAAGTCGCCGAGTTGACGGTGCAGTGCTGGGTCGAAGCCGGCCTGCCCGCCGGTGTATTGAATTTGCTGCAAGGCGCACGGGAAACCGGGATTGCGTTGGCGGCCAACCCGGGTATCGACGGGTTGTTCTTTACCGGTTCCAGTCGTACCGGTAACCACCTGCACCAGCAGTTCTCGGGGCGGCCGGACAAGATCCTGGCGCTGGAGATGGGCGGCAACAACCCGCTGGTGGTGGACGAAGTCGCGGACGTGGATGCGGCGGTCTACACCATCATCCAGTCGGCGTTTATTTCCGCTGGCCAGCGTTGCACCTGTGCCCGTCGCCTGCTGGTGCCGCAAGGCGCGTGGGGCGACGCCCTGTTGGCGCGCCTGGTCGCCGTGAGTTCGACGATTGAAGTCGGCGCGTTCGATCAGCAGCCGGCACCGTTCATGGGCTCGGTGATTTCCCTCGGCGCGGCCAAGGCGTTGATGGACGCCCAGGCGTTGCTGCTTGCCAATGGCGGCGTGGCGCTGCTGCAGATGACCCAGCCTCAGGCGCAGGCGGCGTTGCTGACGCCAGGCATCATCGATGTGAGCGCTGTTGCCGAGCGTGCTGACGAAGAACTGTTCGGCCCGCTGCTGCAAGTGATCCGCTACAGCGATTTTGCAGCGGCGATTGTCGAGGCCAACAACACCCAATACGGTTTGGCGGCAGGTGTGCTTTCGGATTCCGAAGCGCGCTATCAGCAGTTCTGGCTGGAAAGTCGGGCCGGCATCGTCAACTGGAACAAGCAGCTGACCGGCGCGGCGAGCACTGCGCCGTTCGGTGGCGTCGGGGCGTCGGGCAACCATCGCGCCAGCGCGTATTACGCGGCGGATTATTGCGCGTACCCGGTGGCCTCGTTGGAGACCCCGAGCCTGGCAGTCCCGGCCACGCTGACGCCGGGTATAACGCTGATCTAAATGTGTGGGAGGGGTTTGCTCCCGATAGCTGTCTGTCAGTTGATGCATCAGGTGACTGATCCAGCGCTATCGGGAGCAAGCCACCTCCCACAATGAATCTGTGGTGTGCTGAAGATTGCCTATAAAAAACAGATGTTCGTGGAGCCTCGCCGATGAAATCCTGTGAAGTCAATTTTGACGGTCTAGTGGGGCCGACTCATAACTATGGCGGCCTGTCCTACGGCAATGTCGCGTCCCAGAGCAACAGCCAGCAATCTTCCAATCCGAAGGAAGCGGCGTTGCAAGGCCTGGCGAAAATGAAGGCCTTGATGGAAATGGGCTTCGTGCAAGGTGTGCTGGCACCCCAGGAACGTCCTGATGTGGCGGCCTTGCGCAACCTCGGTTTTGCCGGCACTGACGCACAGGTGATCGAGCAAGCGGCCAAGCAAGCGATGCCGTTGCTGGTCGCCAGTTGCTCGGCGTCGAGCATGTGGGTGGCCAATGCCGCCACCGTCAGCCCGAGCGCCGACACCGCCGACGGCCGTGTGCATTTCACCGCCGCCAACCTCAACTGCAAATACCACCGCAGCATCGAACACCCGACCACCAGCCGTGTGCTGGGGGCAATGTTTGCCGATCAGCAGCACTTCGCGCACCACGCCGCGTTGCCGGCCGTGGCGCAGTTCGGTGACGAAGGGGCGGCCAACCACACGCGCTTCTGCCGTGATTACGGCGAGGCCGGCGTCGAGTTTTTCGTGTTCGGACGCAGTGCCTTTGACACGCGTTACCCGGCCCCGCAAAAGTACCCGGCGCGCCAGACCCTGGAAGCCTCCCAGGCTGTTGCGCGGCTGCACGGTCTCAGCGATGACGGCGTGGTGTTTGGCCAGCAGAACCCTGCAGTGATCGATGCCGGCGTGTTCCACAACGACGTGATCGCGGTGGGCAACGGTGAAGTGCTGTTCTACCACGAGGACGCGTTCCTCGATACTGAGCAGATGCTGGCGCAATTGCAGGGCAAGCTCGGCAAGTTGGGAGGCAACTTCCAGTCGATCTGCGTGCCACGCTCCCTGGTGGGCGTCGAGGACGCGGTGCGTTCCTATCTGTTCAACAGTCAGTTGCTGACCCGCCCTGACGGCACGATGTTGCTGATCGTGCCGGAAGAGTGTCGCAACAACGAACGTGTCTGGCAGTATCTGCGAGGCTTGACCGCTTCCGGCGGCCTGATTCGCGAAGTCAACGTCTTCGACCTCAAGCAAAGCATGCAGAACGGCGGTGGACCGGCCTGTCTGCGCCTGCGGGTGGCGCTGAATGAAACTGAACTGGCGGCGGTCAATCCAGGGGTTATCATGACGCCACCGCTGTACGACACCCTGACCCAATGGGTCGACAAGCATTACCGCGACAGCCTGCGCGAGACTGACCTGGCTGACCCGCAGTTGTTGCTTGAGTGCCGGACGGCATTGGATGAACTGACGCAAATCCTTAAACTGGGCTCGGTTTATCCTTTCCAGATCAATTAATGCCCACCGGCTGAGAGCTATTTTATGACCGACACCCTGAAACTGATTCTTGAAGACACCGACGGCACGCAACTGGAAACCTCCTGCACCCGCGTCGCGGTGGTCTGGCAGGGCAAGGAAATCTGGATCCAGCACGACGGCCGTGGCCAACTGCTGATCGGTGTCGACGTGGAAGAAGGCGATGCCGAATACGCCAACCTGCTGATGCGCCCACTGGCCACCAACCTGATGAGCCTGCAGTTGGAAATGGAACCGGCCGACGTTGAAGGCGATGACGACGATCACGTCCACGGCCCAGGCTGCAACCACTAAGGAAGCTGCTTTATGCTCGCCCTCGGCAAACTGCTTGAACTGACCCTCGCCGGTCGCGAACCGGCGCAAAAAATTCAACTGACTGTCGACGGCGTGCAACTGCGCTGGCTCAGCGAGGGTGCGCTGGAAGTGCGGCCACCCGAGGCGCGGGACAACGGCAGCGACCTGCTGCTGTCGTCCGGCATCCATGGCAACGAAACCGCGCCGATCGAACTGCTCGACCGCCTGTTGCATGGCATCGCCCGTGGGGAAATCAAACCGCGTACCCGTATTCTGTTCCTGTTCGGTAACCCCGAGGCAATACGCCGCGGCGAGCGTTATCTCGAACTTGACGTCAACCGGCTCTTCAACGGTCGGCATGAAAAAAACATCGGCCCGGAAGCCATTCGCGCTGCCGACCTGGAGCAGTTGGCGCGCAACTTTTTCAGCCTGCCAGGCCGCAGCCGCTTGCACTACGACCTGCACACGGCCATTCGTGGTTCCAGAATTGAACAGTTCGCCCTCTACCCGTGGAAAGACGGACGCAAGCATTCGCGCCATGAACTGGCGCGTCTGCGCGCGGCCGGCATGGAAGCGGTATTGCTGCAGAACAAGCCCTCGATCACGTTCACGGCCTTCACCTACGAGCAGCTGGATGCCGAGTCGTTCACCCTGGAGCTGGGCAAGGCCCGGCCGTTCGGACAAAACCAGGGCGTTAACGTGTCCCGCCTGGAAACCCGTCTGCAACAGATCATCGAAGGCAACGAGCCGGTTACCGACAGCCTGGACGGTTTGCAACTGTTCAGCGTGGCGCGGGAAGTGATCAAGCACAGCGATGCCTTCCTGATGCACCTGCCGGTGGACGTGGAAAACTTCTCGCCGTTGGAGAAGGGCTATCTGTTGGCCGAGGATCTGGCCAAGACCCGCTGGGTGATCGAGGAGGAGGGCGCGCGAATCATCTTCCCCAACCCGAAGGTGAAGAACGGTCTGCGTGCCGGGATACTGATTGTGCCGACGACGGATGCCGGCCTGGTCTGAACTAAAGGTCGATCACAACCCAATGTGGGAGCGGGCTTGCTCGCGAATGCGCTGGATCAGTCAACCTATTCGGTGACTGACACCCTGCATTCGCGAGCAAGCCCGCTCCCACATGTGTTTGTCGGTGTTGCTTAAACCGCTACCGCCCGAGGCTCGTTGCGACGCAGCGCACGAATCTTGTTCAGGGTGTCGGCGCAGGTTCTTGCCGCTTCTTCGCCCTTGTGCACGAAGTGCTCGAAGAAGAAGGTCTGGTGCTCGACGCCCGCGTGGAAATGATGCGGGGTCAGGGACACGGAGAACACCGGTACTTCGGTCTCCAGCTGAACCTGCATCAGGCCGCTGACGACCGATTGGGCGACGAACTCGTGGCGATAGATCCCGCCGTCCACCACCAGCGCCGCGGCGACAATGCCGGCATAACGGCCAGATTTGGCCAGCAGCTTGGCGTGCAGCGGCATCTCAAAGGCGCCGCCGACTTCGAAGAAGTCGATATCCGACTCCTGATAGCCCTGGGCGATCATTTCGGCGAGGAAACCTTTACGGCTCTGATCGACAATATCCTTGTGCCAGCAGGCCTGGATAAACGCGACGCGCTCGCCGTGGTGGTTTTTGCTTTTACTGTCGATTGCGGTGGGTTGCATGTTCTGACTCCTGTTTAAGAAAAAAACAGGGCGTTATGAATCGAATGGGATTCAAGGGGGCGAATCACTGCGTCATGCAAGCATGCGACAGCGTGCGGCCCTTGGATGGCAATCCCGTTCTCTCTTCATCCGGACTATGACCGTCGGCCCCGGAATCACACCGGGTCTGCTGACCTTGGCGCCGTCCTGCACAAGCAGTTCGAGGTGCCAAGCGCTCGCGGGCTATGCGCATTGCGCGCAATTACCGCCGGTGGGGAATTACACCCCGCCCTGAGAACGTTGCCGCCAGAATCCTGGCAGCGGTGAGTTTTTAACACGCTTTTCAAAAAACTGCACGGCTGCCGTATCGATTAACTATATCGGTTTGTTTGGTGGGTATTCAGTTTTCCCTTGCGGGGGTGAGCTTGATATCGTGGGCAAAAGGGCTGACCGAAACCGTTAGAGGCAAGTGTGATGAGCGTGATTGACCTGCGTAGCGACACCGTGACCCAACCTACCCCCGGCATGCGCGAGGCCATGGCGAATGCCGCCAGCGGGGATGATGTCTACGGCGAGGATCCCAGCGTCAATCAGTTGGAAGCCGAACTGGCCCGTCGCCTGGGGTTTGCGAGTGCGTTGTTCGTCCCCACGGGCACCATGAGCAACCTGTTGGCGTTGATGGCCCACTGCGAGCGGGGCGAGGAGTACATCGTCGGCCAGCAGGCCCACACCTATAAGTACGAGGGTGGCGGTGCGGCCGTGCTGGGCTCGATCCAGCCCCAGCCTCTGGACGTGCAGGCCGATGGTTCGCTGGACCTGGCCCAGGTGGCAGAAGCGATCAAGCCCGATGATTTCCATTTCGCCCGTACCCGGCTGCTGGCACTGGAAAACACCATGCAGGGCAAGGTCTTGCCGCTGTCGTACCTGGCGGCTGCACGGGCGTTCACCCGCGAGCACGGCCTGGCCCTGCATCTGGACGGTGCGCGTCTGTACAACGCGGCAGTCAAGCTGGGTGTGGATGCCCGGGAGATAACGCAGCACTTCGACTCGGTGTCGGTCTGCCTGTCCAAGGGCCTCGGTGCCCCCATCGGCTCGGTGTTGTGCGGTTCCAGTGAGTTGATTGCCAAGGCGCGTCGTCTGCGCAAAATGCTCGGTGGCGGTATGCGCCAGGCGGGCTCGCTGGCGGCGGCCGGACTGTATGCGCTTGACCATCAGGTCGAGCGCCTGGCCGAAGACCATGCCAACGCCCAATGGCTGGGCGCGGAATTGCGCAAGGCCGGTCATACGGTCGAGCCGGTGCAGACCAACATGGTCTATGTACAGGTCGGGGATCAGGCTCAGGCCTTGCAACGCTTTGCCGCTGCGCGCGGGATCACGTTGAGTGCCGCCTCGCGCCTGCGAATGGTCACGCACCTGGACGTCAGTCGGGCGCAGATCGAGCAGGTTGTCGCGACATTCGTCGAGTTTTCCCGAAAATGACAGTGCAGACCGTCTAATTGACTGTTTCTATCGCATAAACACGCTGTACCACCGGCAAAGGGCCGATATAATGCGGCCCTTTGCCGTCGCTCCGTCTGATGATGTTGCGCACTGGCCTTTGGCCGCAGCCTCCGTGGAAGAACCTAATGAAAAGCGCAGAAATCCGTGAAGCCTTCCTTCGCTTCTTCGAAGAGCAAGGTCACACCCGTGTCTCCTCCAGCTCCTTGATCCCAGGCAATGACCCAACCCTGCTGTTCACTAACGCGGGGATGAACCAGTTCAAGGACTGCTTCCTGGGCCAGGAGAAGCGCGCCTATACCCGCGCCGTCAGCAGTCAGAAGTGCGTACGCGCCGGTGGTAAGCACAACGACCTGGAAAACGTCGGCTACACCGCCCGTCACCACACTTTTTTCGAAATGCTCGGCAACTTCAGCTTTGGCGATTACTTCAAGCAAGACGCGATCAACTTTGCCTGGACCTTCCTGACTGGCGTGCTGAAACTGCCGAAGGAAAAACTCTGGGTCACCGTCTACGCCAGCGATGACGAAGCCTACGACATCTGGACCAAGCAGGTCGGCGTCCCGGCCGAGCGCATGGTGCGTATTGGCGACAACAAAGGTGCGCCGTACGCTTCCGACAACTTCTGGACCATGGGCGATACCGGCCCGTGCGGTCCTTGCACCGAGATCTTCTATGATCACGGCGCCGACATCTGGGGCGGCCCACCCGGCTCGCCGGAAGAAGACGGCGACCGCTACATCGAGATCTGGAACAACGTGTTCATGCAGTTCAACCGCACCGCCGATGGCGTGTTGCACCCGTTGCCAGCGCCGTCGGTCGACACCGGCATGGGCCTGGAGCGGATCAGCGCGGTGATGCAACACGTTCACTCCAACTACGAAATCGACCTGTTCCAGAGCCTGCTGGCCGCGGCCGCCAAGGCCATTGGTTGCAGCAACGAAGACCAGGCCTCGCTCAAGGTCGTGGCTGACCACATCCGTTCCTGCGGCTTCCTGATTGCCGACGGCGTTTTGCCGTCCAACGAAGGTCGCGGTTATGTGCTGCGTCGGATCATTCGTCGCGCCTGCCGCCACGGCAACAAGCTGGGCGCCAACGGCAGCTTTTTCTATCAGATCGTTGCGGCCCTGGTGGCCGAGATGGGCGATGCCTTCCCGGAACTCAAGCAAAACCAGGCGCACATCGAGCGCGTGTTGAAGGCTGAAGAAGAGCAGTTCGCCAAGACCCTGGAGCAGGGCCTGAAAATCCTCGAGCAAGACCTCGCCAGCCTGCAGGGCAGCGTGGTGCCGGGCGATGTGGTGTTCAAACTCTACGACACCTACGGTTTCCCGATGGACCTGACCGGCGACATCGCCCGTGAGCGCAACCTGACCCTCGACGAGGAAGGTTTCGAGCGCGAGATGGAAGCCCAGCGTGTGCGTGCACGTTCGGCCAGTTCGTTCGGCATGGACTACAACAGCCTGGTCAAGGTTGACGTGGCCACCGAATTCACCGGCTACAAGGCCACCAGCGGTTCGGCCAAAGTGGTTGCCCTCTATAAGGAAGGCCAGTCGGTTGACGTATTGAGTGAAGGCGATGAAGGCGTTGTGGTCCTCGACCAGACCCCGTTCTACGCTGAGTCCGGTGGCCAGATTGGCGACTGTGGTTTCCTCAAGGCGGCTTCCGGGCGTTTTGATGTGCGTGACACCACCAAGACCGGCGGCGCGTTTCTGCACCACGGTGTGTTGGCATCGGGCAGCCTGACCGTTGGTTCGCCGGTGGAGACTCAGGTCGACGCTGACGTGCGCCACGCCACTTCGCTGAACCACTCGGCGACGCACCTGCTGCACGCCGCGCTGCGCCAGGTATTGGGCGAGCACGTGCAGCAGAAAGGTTCCTTGGTCGACAGCCAGCGCCTGCGTTTCGACTTCAGCCACTTTGAAGCGATCAAGCCTGAGCAGATCAAGGCCCTGGAAGACATCGTCAACGCTGAAATTCGCAAGAACACCGCCGTTGAAACCGAAGAAACCGACATTGAGACCGCCAAGGCCAAGGGCGCCATGGCGCTGTTCGGCGAAAAATACGGCGACAGCGTGCGCGTGTTGAGCATGGGCGGCGATTTCTCGGTGGAGCTGTGTGGCGGCATTCACGCCAACCGCACCGGCGACATCGCCCTGCTGAAAATCATCAGCGAAGGCGGTGTGGCCTCCGGTGTGCGTCGTATTGAAGCGGTGACCGGGGCTGCGGCCCTGGCCTATCTCAATGCGGCCGAAGAACAACTCAAGGAAGCGGCTTCGCTGGTCAAAGGCAGCCGCGACAACCTGATCGACAAGCTCTCTGCGGTACTGGAGCGCAACCGTCAGTTGGAGAAACAACTGGAGCAGCTGCAAGCCAAGGCTGCCAGCGCGGCGGGCGACGATCTGTCGGCTTCGGCGCTGGACGTCAAGGGTGTGAACGTCCTGGCTGCACGCCTGGACGGCCAGGATGGCAAGGCGCTGTTGGCCCTGGTCGACCAGTTGAAGAACAAACTCGGCCGCGCAGTGATCCTGCTCGGCAGTGTCCACGAGGAAAAGGTCGTGCTGGTTGCTGGTGTGACCAAAGACCTGACTGGCCAACTCAAAGCCGGTGATTTGATGAAACAAGCTGCCGCGGCAGTGGGCGGGAAGGGCGGTGGTCGTCCGGACATGGCGCAAGGCGGTGGTGTTGATGCCGGTGCCCTGGACGCGGCCCTGGCGCTGACCGTTCCGTTTGTCGAGGCAGGTATTTAAGGCGCTGTTAATCGGCCCATGGTCTAGTCATGGGCTCGATCGGCTGCTGGAAGATTTGTTTATTGGGCGCCCCTTTACGGGCTGAGGCGGCTTAGAAATGGCTTTGATCGTACAGAAATTCGGAGGCACCTCGGTCGGCTCTGTCGAAAGAATCGAGCAGGTGGCCGACAAGGTTAAGAAATTCCGCGATGCCGGCGATGACCTGGTAGTGGTGTTGTCTGCCATGAGCGGCGAGACCAATCGTCTGATCGATCTGGCCAAGGCAATCAGTGGCGATCAGCAACCGCTTCCTCGTGAACTGGACGTGATTGTGTCCACGGGCGAGCAGGTGACCATTGCCCTGTTGGCGATGGCGCTGAACAAGCGTGGGGTGCCGGCGGTGTCCTACACTGGGAGTCAGGTGCGCATCCTGACCGACAGCGCGCACACTAAGGCGCGCATCCTGCAGATTGATGATCAGAAGATTCGTGCTGATCTGAAGGAAGGTCGGGTCGTGGTTGTCGCCGGTTTCCAGGGTGTGGACGAGAACGGCAACATCACCACGCTCGGTCGTGGCGGCTCGGACACCACCGGGGTGGCGCTGGCGGCGGCTCTCAAGGCTGACGAATGCCAGATCTACACCGATGTAGATGGTGTTTACACCACCGATCCGCGCGTGGTGCCCGTGGCTCAGCGCCTGGACAAGATCACCTTCGAAGAGATGCTGGAAATGGCCAGCCTCGGTTCCAAGGTGCTGCAGATTCGTGCGGTGGAGTTCGCCGGCAAGTACAACGTTCCGCTGCGCGTATTGCACAGCTTCAAGGAGGGTCCGGGTACCCTCATTACTATTGATGAAGAGGAATCCATGGAACAGCCGATCATTTCCGGCATCGCTTTCAACCGCGATGAAGCCAAGCTGACGATCCGTGGCGTGCCAGACACTCCGGGCGTGGCCTTCAAGATTCTGGGTCCCATCAGCGGCGCGAACATTGAAGTCGACATGATCGTGCAGAACGTTGCGCACGATAACACCACGGACTTCACCTTCACCGTGCATCGCAATGAATACGATGCGGCGGAACGGATCCTGAAAAATACCGCCCGCGAAATCGGTGCCCGTGAAGTGGTGGGCGATACCAAGATCGCCAAGGTTTCGATCGTCGGTGTCGGCATGCGCTCCCACGCGGGTGTTGCCAGCCGCATGTTTGAGTCCCTGGCCAAGGAAACCATCAATATCCAGATGATCTCCACCTCGGAAATCAAGGTTTCGGTAGTCATCGAAGAGAAATACCTGGAATTGGCCGTGCGCGCGCTGCATACCGCGTTTGAACTGGATGCGCCTGCCCGACAGGGTGAGTGATGCAATGCCAGGAAGGCGCGGTTGATCCGCGCCTTTCATTTTTTTGCCGGGTGGGTGTAGGGACCTGTTCTTTTACGCGTGCTCGACAATACTTAGGCAGATAAGGCTATGACCGTCTGGTTGTAGGTCGAATGCCTTTTTTTTGCAGACTGTTGTCCCTGAACTGAAATGCGTGAGGAGAAAGGCATGCTGATTCTGACTCGTCGATGCGCAGAAAGCCTGATTATTGGTGATGGCGAAATCACCGTGACCGTGCTCGGCGTCAAAGGCAATCAAGTACGGATCGGGGTTAATGCCCCGAAAGAGGTGGCTGTCCACCGTGAGGAAATCTACCTGCGGATCAAGAAAGAGAAGGACGACGAACCAAGCCATTAATTTTTATCGTTTTTTATGTTTGCAAACGGGGATGAAGCTGGTTAATATACGCCCCGTGTTGCGGAGAGCTGGCCGAGTGGCCGAAGGCGCTCCCCTGCTAAGGGAGTACACCTCAAAAGGGTGTCGGGGGTTCGAATCCCCCGTTCTCCGCCATTATTTGCTTAGTACGTTGCAATCTGGGTTTTTTCGGTAAGTTGTTGAAATTACTAGAAAAAATAGCTTTACATAGAGATTGAACGGCCTATAATGCGCGGCAACAAATGCACTCGTAGCTCAGCTGGATAGAGTACTCGGCTACGAACCGAGCGGTCACAGGTTCGAATCCTGTCGAGTGCACCATTTAAGAGTTAGTTGCAGTGATGCAGGTAGCTTTGCTTCAGCCAGTTGTGATCTGGTATAAAAACACAACCTGCACTCGTAGCTCAGCTGGATAGAGTACTCGGCTACGAACCGAGCGGTCACAGGTTCGAATCCTGTCGAGTGCACCATACAAACAAAAAGCCCGCCTAGTGCGGGCTTTTTGCCGTCTGGAGTATTTGTTTGGCGGCGCTGGCGTTCGGTCAACAGCGTCGCCTGCCCAACACCGTCTTGTGGCAAGTCCCGGCCTTCACCTTTTTCTTGCGCGCCATGTGTTTTCTCCGGGGCCTGGGTCGTCGCAGTTTCATAAGTTTGAGCGAAACTCAGCTTTACTTCGCAAGCGCTTGTTCTTTCCAGTTTTTTAACGTTTAAAACGGCCGGGCGGTGTATCATTGCGCTCGTCAGCCCCGCCGGGGCTTGTGGAATACCTCCATGGACTTACCCAGTAGTTACTCAGTACCCCGTTTTACCAATCATGAATTGACTGATTGATCCTTCCGGCGTGCCCCGCTGCTGGGAGTGGAGTTCGCCTATGACCGAAGTAGAAGTAAAGAAAACCCAAGAAAGCCTGCAGGATCGCCTGGCTCAAGTCGTTGAGCTGCTGCAGCGCCAGCGTGTGGTTGAAGACCTGACCCATCGCCAGGAAGGTCCTCACCAGGATCGGGTCGAGAACCTGGTCCACCGGCAAAATCTCGTCGAGCTGCAGCGCAAGCTCGATGACCTGCACTCCGCCGACGTCGCCTATATCCTTGAAGCCTTGCCGCTGGATGATCGTCTGACCCTTTGGCAGTTGGTCAAGGCGGACCGCGACGGCGACATTCTCCTCGAAGTATCCGACTCGGTACGTGAAACGCTGATCGCCGACATGGACGATCACGAGCTGCTGGCGGCCGCCAAGGAAATGGACGCCGACGAACTGGCCGACCTCGCGCCTGAGCTGCCGCGTGATGTTGTCCATGAGCTGATGGAGACCCTTGACGGTCAACAGCGTGAGCGCGTTCGCTCCGCGTTGTCCTATGACGAGGATCAGGTCGGCGCGCTGATGGACTTCGAAATGGTGACCATCCGTGAGGATGTGAGCCTGGAAGTGGTTCTGCGTTACCTGCGTCGGCTCAAGGAGTTGCCGGGCCACACTGACAAACTGTTCGTGGTCGACTACGAAGGTATTCTCAAGGGCGTGCTGCCGATCAAGCGTCTGCTGGTCAATGACCCGGACAAGCAGGTCGCCGAGGTCATGGCCAGCGATCCGGTGAGTTTTCACCCGGATGAAGATGCCTATGATGCTGCCCAGGCGTTCGAGCGCTATGACTTGATCTCGGCCCCGGTGGTCGACAAGAACGGCAAGCTGATCGGTCGTTTGACCATCGATGAAATGGTCGACCTGATTCGTGAGGAAAGCGAAAGCGAAGTCCTCAACATGGCGGGTCTGCGTGAAGAGGAAGATATTTTTGCGTCAGTCTGGAAATCCCTGCGCAACCGCTGGGCGTGGCTGGCAGTGAACCTGATTACAGCATTTGTTGCTTCTCGTGTAATCGGCCTGTTTGAAGGTTCAATCGAGAAGTTGGTGGCATTGGCTGCGCTGATGCCGATCGTTGCCGGGATTGGCGGCAACTCCGGCAACCAGACGATTACCATGATCGTGCGGGCGATGGCGCTGGACCAGGTGAGTACGGGGAACACCTCGCGGCTGATGCGCAAGGAATTGGCCGTAGGCCTGATCAACGGTCTGGTGTGGGGTGGGGTGATCGGTGTGGTTGCCTACCTGCTTTACGGCAGTTGGTCCCTGGGAGTGGTGATGACGGCCGCGATGACCCTCAATCTGTTGCTGGCAGCCTTGATGGGGGTGTTGATCCCGATGACCCTGGCGCGCCTTGGTCGCGACCCGGCAATGGGCGCCAGTGTGATGATCACCGCTGTGACCGACAGCGGTGGCTTCTTCATCTTCCTCGGGCTGGCAACCATCTTCCTGCTCTGAACCCTTCCTGCGCAGCCGATGAGGCTGCGCAGTTCACGTGCCAGTCAAATTCCAGGCAAGAAAAAGCCAGCACAAGGCTGGCTTCAGCTTTCAATTGCCGGTTATTCGGCTTCTGCGGCTGCCTCAACGTCATGGGCAATCAGCGACACAAGCGCATTTTGCTGACGGTGAGAGAGCTGACGGAAACGTTGCAGCAGTTCGCGTTCATGCAGTGACAACTCCGGGCTGTCCAGTCGCATGCTCAACTCGTCGCCCAGCGCGCCTTCCTGAATAAGGCTTTGCTCCATGCGCGCGATGATTTCGGAGTTCATGCTGCGATGATGATTGCGAGCCACCTCGGCAATGCGTTCCCGCATTCCGTCTGGCAGACGTACGACGAACTTGTCAGCCGTACGGCTGGAATAAATTGCCTGTTTCAATGGGCGCATATATTTAACCGGTTAGTTCAGGGGAGCGGTTTTTGGGATTGGCCGCAACATGTGTGTTAGGACAAGGCTTGCTGCCAAATGTTCAACCCGAATTGCAAAGAGGCCGCATCATGCCTCAAATCCGCCGGTTCACTGGCGTCAATTCTGTGACAAATATTGAACCGGATACAGGCTTTATGCCAGCACTGCTTTTCAAATTTGCGGACTGGTTGGAAAATTTTTCGCGCGCTACTCGGCCGATGCTCGAGTCGCATGTGCCCAATCAGAAAGCGGGGCTGGGACGCCCATCGTATAGCAATGCCGACCTTCGTCTTTCATTTTAAGACTAGTGGCAAATTGCCGATTTGCTCGGGAGGGTGTCTTCAGGCAGGGCGCCGGAAGGGCAGGGTCCTGGCGGGAGAAAGCGATCAACGCAATACGGGATCGAACTTGAAGCGTCTCCCGGCGATGAGGGCCAGTACGCCAGTCGCAGCAAATATGCCGCTGGCCACAAAGGCAGCGATCTGCATGCCATGCGACGTTGTATCGAGGCCCAAAAGGCCGGTGGCCAAGGCTAAGGTAAAAAGCAGCCAGGCTGGCTTGGTCATGAATCGCTCCGGTAAAACAAAACGGTGTCAGAAAACCCAGTGTTCAGAAACATTCGCCGACGGTGTGCCGTGCGTCAGGCGCGTCGATGATCGATCATTGACGGTCATGATCGCCAGCTGTGGTCGCTGCTGGGTGTAGTGGCTGCCTGTCTGGCGGGTCTGTGCCATGTCGTCGCTGCCCGTGCCCTGGAAGTGGAAGACCAGCAAGGTGGCCAACGCCAGTGAATTCAGGAGCAGGAGCGTGCTGTTCATCGGTGTGGACCCCTTTTTATCGCATTGCCAGACAGTGGTGTAAGTATACCTATTGCAGCTGTCATGCCAGCGCATGTTTTTTTAATAAACCCTTTAAAAACAATAAGATATGTTGATTATAAACGCATGGCCCGTTGCAGTTTGCAATGAGGCTCACTTGGAGTAGTGCATTTTGCACGATGGCACCGTGCGCAGGCCTGATACCCAACCGTACGGCTCACCTGATTGATGTAAAAACCGACCTGCGAAAAGCTGACGGACGACATGACAAAACTCACCTTGGCCGTTAACATGCACGCCGTCTGTCGCAACGCCTGTGAAGGGCGCGACTGTCATTTGTCCCAGTAGCTCAATTGGATAGAGCATCCCCCTCCTAAGGGGAAGGTTGGCCGTTCGAACCGGCCCTGGGACACCATATTTTATGGGCTCTTCAGCTAAATCTGAGTTGCCCCAGCCAAGCCCGTGGGTGCATAGCGGGTGCAGCAGCGGACCTTTCAGGGCTCGTTTTGCGTCTATGACCCTTCCTCCATCGTCTTTGTAAACATTGCCTACACTCGAGATTGCCGAGAATGACCTCGCGCTCGATTGGGGTGTTTCCACGTTGACTATCAACATCGCGATCGCCACATACGACGCCTCGATGAACCCCCAATAGACGGGCTGCCTCTGCCACAGGCCTATGCTCTTCGGCAATCAGGTGTCGCGCATGACTGATCTGTTCCGGTGTGAGTAGCGGTTTGGCTCTTCGCTCATCCATGTCGGGACTGGCATTCGCCGGCCTTCTACATCCTTGACGCTTTTGGCCGGGATTCCAACTTCGGGCTTGTTAGCTTCGCTTGAGTGCGGTTCAGCTCATAAGGGCGGCCGTTGCCAGGGGCTCAGGGCATCGAAAAGGCCAGGGCCGCCGGCAAGTACCAGGGCCGGCCGACAGACGAGGATCTGCACAAGCGTGTGAAGGAGTTACTGGCGGCAGGTCTTGGAGTGCGCGCCGCAGCTCGACACGCCTCATGCTCAACCACGACGGAACCGGGGCCACAGTAACCCTTAAGAAAGCGGTAAGGGTGGAAGATTTGGAAATGATGGCGGTGACGGTAAAGGCGGTGGTGGCGGGCGATGCCCAAGCCTTATTGACAGTTCGCGTTGAGAAGAAGACAGCGCCGGCCAGATCATATGAACACTCGATAGCTTCATCTCTCGCAGGTCCTTTTTATGCTGATCACGCCGAAGGGCAACCTTGAAAAAAGAAGGGCTATGGTCGATGTCGATTTCAGCAATGCTAGGGATACCCTCTCTACTCAGCCTACACGGCTTGCCTCACTATGAAAGGGAGTCGTCATGGCCCAGTAGCACGACGTATATTGAACAACCGATTAAGCTACCTAGGCTAGACGTGCGAAATCGCTCGACCAGCACCGATCATGCATCCCGTAAAGCATCTTCGACCGCAAGATTGATCACTTGCTCGATCATACGGCCTTGGTTGTAATGCTCATTGCAAATGGCGAAAAGCGAGGGCTCCTCCCCCACCGCTTTGTAGATGTCCAGTAGCGTAACTGCCTCAAGATCGCAGGACCTGCTCAATTAGAAAATCAGCGACGATTTTCTGAGCGTTGGTCAGTACTCTGCCGGCCCCTATCAATGCCAGCTCTGTCGGAGGCGGGGCGCCAAGGCCCAATTCTGCAGAGACAATCCTATGGTCCGAACGTATCGCATTGCCAGGCAACAGGCTTAGGCCAATATTGGCGGAGACCGCGGCCTGAATGCTCGTCAAGCTTGGAGATGCGAACGCGATTCGCCACCGCTTGCCGGCAAGCTCAAGGGCTCGGATGGCCCGTTCTCTGTACAGGCATCCTGGTGCATACACCACTAGCGGAATGACTTCCTGCTCCAATAGCAGGTTAGCGCCAGCGACCCAGCTTAAATTCTCCGGCCATGTAGCAACTGCTTCCCCTTTCCCCATGTTGCGCTTCACCATGGCCAAGTCTAGCTCGCGGCGTTCCATCTGGGAGATCAGGTTGATGCTTAAACCATTCGATATGTCGAGCCTAATGCCCGGAAACCGCTCATTGAAGCCGGTGATGAGGCTGATTAGCTGATCAATCGGGAAATCCTCCGGGATGCCAAGGCTGACCACGCCGCGACTCTCAGCGCAACTCATCATGTCTCCAACTTCCCGAGCGAGCCCTACCAATCGCCGCGCGTAGCCCAGCAGACGCTCGCCGTCCTCGGTGAGTTGGATCGACCTACAAGCCCGTTGGCGAACGAGTAGCGCACGGCCGACCTGATCCTCCAGCTTCTTGATCTGCTGACTGACAGTCGATTGAGTGCGATTCACTCGATCACCTGCACGGGTGAACCCTCCCGAATCAACGACAGAGACGAAAGTTTGCAAAAGGGCGAGATCGATCATGGCTATTAATCCGATTCTTAAATTACTTTTCGAGAATAATTTAATTTTCAAATCTTTAAAAGCTCAGTGATGATGAACCGTTACCAACCACCTAGGATGCTATTTTTATGTCTCTTCAAGGTTTTGCAAAACCCGAGTGGCTTACCTTCGATTGCTACGGCACCCTGATCCAGTGGGACGAGGGACTGCTGGATTACGTCCGCGAGCTCCTCCGCCAAAAAGGGATTACTCAGCGTGAGGAGGAATTTCTGCGCATATACGATGAATACGAACACGGCTTGGAGCAGCAGCCATGCTTCTTGCGTTTCCGGCAGGTGGCCGAGGAATCACTTCGCAGCACCCTGAGGGATTTAGAAGTCAGCTACGAGGGAGGAGAGGCCAATGCGTTTGTCGAGCGAATCGGGCTCATGCCACCTTTTGCAGAGGTAGTGCCGACGCTCAGATGGTTTAAGGAGCAGGGCTTCAAACTGTGCATTGTCTCCAACACCGACGACGACATCATCGCCGGAAATGTCGCACAGCTAGAAGGGCTCATTGATAGGGTTATCACCGCTCAGCAGGCTCAAGCGTATAAGCCCAATCCGCGCCTTTTCGATTACACGCACGAGCAGCTTGGTGTGGAGCGCTCCCAAGTCCTTCACATCTGCGCCAGTCCCCATCTTGATCTGGTAGCGGCGCGAGATATGGGCTTCCACTGTATTTGGATAGACCGAGGCACGAAGCGTAAGCCCATTCCAGATTATCAACCTGACGCCGTTTTCCCGAAGCTGGATTCGGTTCGCAGTCTGTTTGAGCAGCTTGGTTGGGCTCGTTCCTAAGCTCGCGTTTATAGAGCGTCTAAACGAGGCTCTAGGCCGTCGGAAGAGAAGTTTCAATCTTGGCACCCATAATCAGTGCTGTTACTCCAGCCTCTGGGCTGTGACGCGTAAGGTCCTCTATATGTCCCCTATTGCACAACGCAATTTTCTAAGACAAGGCGTAGATACAACAAAAATAGATATTGGGCCATGCGCAATAACTAAAAGGCTCTTGTTAAGGGGCTAGTCTTATTCGGTGCCCCCCCCTTGAACTGCCTCCGCTAAACAACAATATAATGGAGACGACCATGGAAATTATAAATAAGCCCTCACACTTGAAGGGAGTACTTAAAACTAGACATGTAAGCATGCTAGCTCTTGGGAGCGCTCTCGGTGCCGGTCTGTTTGTGGGATCGAGTACGGTAATTGCTTCCACCGGCCCTGGTGCTTTCATTACCTATGCCTTGACAGGAATCATCGTGGCATTGGTGATGCGGATGCTCGGCGAAATGGCGGCAGCGCATCCTACAACAGGATCTTTTGTAGAATACGCCCGCTTGGCGTTCGGCCGTCCAGCTGCCTATATGACCGGTTGGTTGTATTGGTACTTCTGGGTAATTGTTGTTGGTTTCGAGGCCGTGGTGGGTGGCCAGATCATCAATGCGTGGCTGCCTGATATTCCAGTGTGGGTTATCGCTCTGGGCTTGATGATCGGGATGACCTTGCTCAACTTACTGTCTGTTCGCTCCTTTGGGGAAGCTGAGTACTGGTTTGCAGGCATTAAAGTTGTAGCTATCCTGGTATTCATAGGCGTTGTAATTTATTTCATATTCGGTGACAAGTCGAACTCGACCGTTAGCTTAAGTAATTTGACACAACATGGTGGTTTTCTACCTCACGGCGTTGGATCATTATTTGCAGGAGTGGTAGTAGTTATCTTTTCTATGACTGGCATGGAAGTTGCTACTCTTGCCGCAGCAGAATCAGACAATCCTTCGCGCAATATTCAAAAAGTCGCTAACGCCGTAATCTTCCGCATCATGATTTTCTATGTTTTAGCTGTATTCCTCATTGTTGTGGCGCAGCCCTGGACCGACATCACAGTGGGTAAATCTCCTTTCGTAACTACGCTTGAGCATATTGGCATCCCTGGAGCTGGCACTATACTCACCGCGGTAATTTTGGTGGCTGTGCTTTCAGTTTTAAATGCTGGTCTTTATACGGCTTCTCGTGTCTTGTTCATCTTGGCATCGAACGATGAAGCTCCTCGCTCAATGGCTACCCTTAACCGTAAGGGTGTTCCGGTCCGTGGCGTCATTGCGTCAACGTTGGTGGGATATGGATGTGTCATCATTGCGGCACTCTGGCCCGATACGGTTTTTCAGTTCCTCATCAACTCTTCCGGTACTGTGTTCCTCTTCGTCTATCTGATGATCTGTCTGTCTCAGCTGAAGTTGCGCAGTAAATGGGTGTCGCAGGGGACTCTTAAGTTTGCTGTATGGGGACATCCGTGGGTGCCTATGATTGTTATCGCGGCCATTGTAGCGGTCCTGGTAAGCATGGCATTGGACCCGGTTCTGCAGATCAGCCTCCTCCAATGTGGGATCACTATCGTTGCCTTGGCCGTCTGCTATCTAGTACGCGGTGGGAAAAAAAATCAGTTCTCGGTCGTTCCCGAAAAAAAGACTTAACGCAGCGAGCTAATAAGTCTTCACTAAACGCAAACTGGTTTGTAGTGTAACCGAAAATTACAGCGTGGAGCCGCCCTGTAGATTGTAAGAATCGGATGCCAGGAATGATGGGGTCGCGAGACCCCATAAATCGCTAGGCGACCGCCATTTCAGATCTTAGTGCGGCGATAGGTATGGTGGGACCAGTAAACTGATCATCATTTTACGTGCGCCATTGGGAAGTCGTTCAACAATGTATAACGGAGATGCATTATGAGAAATTCTACAGACCTTGGAAAAGAGATTTTTTTGGAAAGTAGCGTGGTTCAACTTAGGGGGGATCTAGCGCTCGCTCTTCGTGCCGCGGCATATCATGGCTTCGGCGAAGGGGTTTGTAATCACTTTAGTATTGCACTGCCTCATCGGCCTGACCTGTTTCTATTGAATCCCAGGGGTTTGATGTGGGAAGAGATTCAAGCGGATGACATCGTTATCGTTGACGGCGACGGGAATAAAATTGCGGGGCATCATGAAATCGAACCAACGGCGATGTTCATACATGCAGCTATTCATAGGATTACTAAAAAGTCATGTGTGCTTCATTCGCACATGCCTTACGCATCCGCACTTAGCTTAACCGTAAACTGTGGTTTGGATACCACTCTTTCTCAAAATGCTATGCGATTCCATAATAGAATAGTTATGGATAGAAAATACAACGGCTTTGCTTTAGATCATTCAGAGGGAGAGCGCATTGCAAATGCAATGGCCGGAGCAGACATAGTATTCTTAGGAAATCACGGCGTTGTAGTATGTAATAATCGAATTGATTACGCATATGACGATTTGTATTTTTTAGAAAGAGCTTGCAGCGCTGAGGTACTCGCACGCTCTACAAGACTCGATTTAGCGACGGTCAGCGAGGATATATGTGAAAAAGTCGCCATGCAGCTTGATAGCGAGCGTCTTCAGTCAGAGCTATTTTTCAAAGCATTAGGTCGAAAACTCAGCTAATAGCGCAGCGCTTCGCATTTGATAAAAGCCGGGGCAGCCCGGCTTTTCTATTGCCCCAGCTTCCATACGAGTAGAAATGTTCAGTATTTTTAGGTGAATCCGACGTTTTGAAGTAACAGGAGGGCTCTATGTGTTAACGCCAACGCTGAATTGACCCACGTGCTGACGTGGGATTAACCCAACCTCAAGTCAACAAAAATCCAGTAAAAGTAGCGGTTCGCAAGGAGTCTCCCCGGGTCAGTGATATCTCAGCAACTGGGTCAATTCGGCGCTGGCGCCAACACACAATATCGCCCAGGTCTTTGAGCTGCACGCTTTTCGCTGCGGCGACAATCGATTACCTTCCTATCGAAGCAGTCGATCATGGAGGACAGGTACACCTTTGCGCCGCATCCCCAATGCAGAGAGGATTTACTGATGATCAGATGTCCGTATCCGTTAGCGACAGAGAAGACAGCGTGCTCACAAAGCTTCCATTTTATACACCTCTTCCCACCCGCTCGACCAAGAAGTCGATGAGCGACCTCACGGCAGGAAGAAGACCTCGTGACGCAGTGAAAGCTAAGTAGATAACCTCTTCGGACACCTGCCAGTCTGGCCAAAGTTGGACCAGCTCTCCTGATTTAAGGTCCGACTCACACAGCTGTTCCAGCAACACAGCAACGCCGATGCCGCTGCGTGCAGCGGCGAGTAATGCCGGAACGCTGCGACATATCAGCCTGGGCTCATGCTCTAAAGAAAACGCGGTATTCCCAGGACCGGTAAATTTCCAGGCCTTATGCGATACCCATGCTACCAGCGGGTCCGCCATAGCAATGGTTGGCGCCTGCTCAAGCGATTTGATATCGCGCTTCAAACCCATTGTGGCAGCCAATGATGGGCTGGCTACGATGATTTTCCGGGTCTTTCCCAGCATCCGGATTTTCAGGCCAGTCTCTGTCTCGTCTTCTAGGCGGCCGCGCGAACGTATCGCCACATGAACGTGCTCGTCAACCAGGTCGACACGACGATTGGTCGCGAGCACATGAAGTCTTACCAGCGGATACCGCACGAGGAACTCGGGTAGCAGAGCACCTATGGAGACATCCAGTAGGCCGGTGGGGCAGCTCAGGCGAACGGTGCCTTCTGGTACAGATTTCGCTTTGCAGACGATCCCCTTCGCATTTTCTGCTTCCCGCAGCATTATCCGACAGCGATCGTAGAATGCCTTGCCTAGTTCAGTAACTTGAAACCGGTGCGACGTGCGCTCAATGAGGCGTACGCCTAATCGCTCTTCCAGCCGAGCAACACGGCGGCTCAACTTTGACTTTGGGGTCTGCAAGGCGCGGCCAGCGGCAGCATACCCGCCGTGCGCCACCACCTGGGTGAAATAAAAGTAATCGTTGAGATCATCCACAACACAAACTCGCAGCTTTGCGTTCCTTTTATAGAACGCTAGGATCGATTTATACCCCATTTCCCTCATTACGTTCCATAAGTATAGTTCCGCTGACCAACTGACGTTGGACCACCGTCGTGATCAGCTACTACTCATCTAGGACTTAATCATGTCGCACTGTTCAGATAACTCCGCCGGCTCCGCGCGAGCGCCATCAGAAAGTGAAGACACAAGCGCTTCTCCTGCTTGGGCTGCTGTTGGCTCGTTGGCCCTGGGTGTCTTCAGTATGGTGACATCTGAATTTCTACCCGCGAGTCTTTTGACACCCATCGCCCGTGACTTGGGAATTTCCGCCGGTGTGGCGGGACAGACGGTGACTGTCACTGCTCTCGTCGCGGCGTTGGCGGCTCCGCTGATCGTCCTAATGACGGCCAGACTCAACCGACGCTTTGTTGTTTGGGGCCTAACGCTGCTGATCGTGCTAGCAAACCTGCTGGCAGCAGTGGCTCCCAATGTAGGAGTGCTGTTGTTAGCCAGAGTGGGAATGGGAATCTCACTTGGGGGTACATGGGCCTTGGCTGCCGCATTGGTCATGCGACTGGTCCCCCCCAACCTGCTTCCCAGAGCGACCGCTCTTGTATTTGGTGGCATCGCCGCCGCAACGGTTTGCGCGCCATCGTTGGGTGCCTATTTTGGAGACCTATGGGGTTGGCGAGCCGCTTTCCTACTGGTGACATGTCTGGGCCTTCTTGCGCTCGTCATTCAACTATTTGCAATGCCTTCCATGGACCCCCAACCATCCGCAGGCTTCAGAACTTTTGGGGTGCTCCTACGTCGACGCGACATCCAGATTGGATTCATCACCGTATTGCTTGTCTTCTCTGGGCATTTTGCTGGGTTTACTTACTTGCGGTTATACCTGGAGCAAGTGCCGCGGCTGGAAATTAAAGAACTTTCTCTGGTGCTGCTGGTGTTTGGTATTGGAGGGCTGCTAGGCAACTTTGCGGGAGGATTTATCGCGGAACGTAGCGTCAGAATGTCTATTTTTCTGTCATCGATACTGTTGTCACTTTCTACTTTTACATTTCTTCCTTATGGATCATTAACCCCTATCGTTTTTGTTGCTGTCGGGCTTTGGGGTATCGCCTTTGGGGCTTTGCCTGTCGGTACTCAGATTTGGACGACGCAGTCAGGTGCCGATCATGCAGAGAGTGCGGGTGCTTTGCTGGTGACTACAACCCAGGGGGCCATCGCTGTTGGCGCAGTCATCGGTGGGCTCCTGGTCAATGGGCTCGGAATATATGCCGTCATCGGGTATTGCTCTCTCGCGGCCCTTATCGGCGGAATCACCATGTTCCTCGGCGGGCATCGACCGTTTGATAAGGTTGCCCCTTAATTCGGACGTTCGCAGCATGCTTGGCTAGGGCACGAGGCATAGGCGCAGGTCTTTGCCTCACTCATCGAGGCCTCCCTCCCTCTCGTCAAAATCAATTTGTCTCAGTGGGCAACAGCCAGGTTAGATTGGGAATTGTTCTGTAGTGTATGCCATGGTCATGACCTCGAAACCAAGCAGCAAAAAATTGACCCACCGATGACTCAGCATCAGTGTAAGCAATGCAGTCATACCTTCTCGAGGAATGAGGACGGCCAGCAATTCGCGCATGCAACCGTAGAATTTCTTGACTGATCATTTCATGCGCTCAAGGCTGTGCAGAAGACCTCAACAGCCCACCATGCAAACAGACTTT
>NZ_JCAXED010000024.1:0-43353 GCF_059758795.1 Pseudomonas sp. GQ91 | reverse complement strand
CATTGTATTTTATTATTTCTAGATTCTAGGGCGGTAAATGTCGGATAGGGGTTCGAACCGGCCCTGGGACACCATCTATTTTCCATGTTGCGAGTTCCCTGGTGTACCCGCCATGTGGCCAAGAAAAAGCCCCGCTCAGGTTTCCTGGCGGGGCTTTTTCGTATCTGGGGTTGCATTTCAAGGAACGCCAGGGATTCGCCAGGGGTCTGACCTGCTCACCGACAGTCCTACCCGGGGTTGCCAGCCTGCTGGCAGGGCCCGCGTGCCTATGTGTAAAACTCGGATAAGTGACAGCTTGAAAGCGCGAGCCGGGAGTGAAAATGCTGGCCACCTGGGGCTAGTCCAACTGCGCCGGGAGCCGAGCGTGTGGACTCGATACCGACAGAGGTTGCCGGATGCCCGGAAAAGCTTGCTACGATAGGCGTGCTTACATCTCGTTTTTACCATAGGAACAGCGGGGATAACTATAAATGCACGTTGCAACGTGCCTTAACCAAGGAGACTCTTATGGGTCAAAAACCAGAGGACGATCTACCTGTCAGCCCTCACTCTGCAAGTGAGGATGGTATTCCTGCGCCTAGCGGCGCTGCCAACCTGATAGATACCGACTACGTCATTGGCCAAGACAATATCAAAGGAGAGTTTTCGTTCTCGCTCGATATCCACGGCAAGGTTTTTATCATCTCAGCCGCTACCATTTTGCTCTTCGTCATTCTGACGCTATCGCTGCAAAATGAAGTTGAGCCGCTGTTCAGCGCTCTGCGCAATTGGCTGACCGGTCATCTGGCCTGGCTTTTCATGAGCATCGCCAACATTTTTGTGGTGCTGTGCCTTGCGCTGATCTGCTCGCCGTTAGGCAAGGTTCGCTTGGGGGGGAGAGACGCCAAGCCGGATCACAGCTACGTCGGATGGTTTTCAATGCTGTTTGCCGCCGGTATGGGCATCGGCTTGATGTTCTACGGTGTGGCGGAGCCGATGTCTCACTACGCTGCGTCCATGGGCGGTATCACCGTCGATGCCAGCGGAGCGCGCACTGACTGGGCGCCGTTAGGTGGCGCGGCGGGCGATATGAAGGCTTCCGCCGATTTGGCAATGGCGGCCACGATCTTCCACTGGGGTCTGCACCCTTGGGCGATCTACGCGATTGTGGCGTTGTCCCTGGCGCTGTTTTCCTACAACAAGGGCTTGCCGCTCTCGATACGCTCGATCTTCTATCCGTTGCTGGGTGAGCGCGTTTGGGGATGGCCGGGGCATTGCATCGATATCCTCGCGGTATTCGCCACGTTGTTCGGGCTGGCGACGTCTCTAGGGATCGGCGCGGAGCAGGCGGCAGCGGGTATTGAGTACCTGTTCGGCATCCAGTCGACGAATCTCAGCAAGGTCGTACTGATCGTCGGGATTACCTTGATCGCCCTGTGGTCGGTGCTTTCGGGGTTGGACAAGGGCGTCAAGATGCTCTCCCAGATCAATATGGGACTCGCATTGCTCTTGCTGGTGTTTATCATCGTGGTGGGTCCGACCTTGGCGATCTTCACCGGGTTCTTCAAGAATCTGGTCACCTACGTGGAGTATCTGCCGGCGCTTTCCAATCCTTTCGGGCGCACTGATACCGAGTTCACTCAAGGCTGGACTGCGTTTTACTGGGCCTGGTGGATCAGTTGGTCGCCATTTGTCGGGATGTTTATCGCACGTGTGAGTCGTGGCCGGACCGTCAGAGAGTTTCTGATTTCGGTGTTGCTCGTTCCGTCAGTGGTTTCTGTGCTGTGGATGACGACGTTCGGCGGGACTGCCATTGATCAAGCGACCATACAAGGCGTGATGGGCGTCAAGGACGCAGTCCTGGAGCTGAAACTGTTCGCGATGCTGGGAGAGCTGCCGCTGAAGGAGATCACCTCATTCCTGGGCATTGTTCTGGTGATCGTGTTCTTCATTACCTCCTCTGACTCCGGCTCGTTGGTCATCGATACGATCACGGCGGGCGGCAAGGTGGATGCACCTGTGCCCCAGCGGGTGTTCTGGGCGGTCATCGAGGGTGTGATTGCGATTGCTCTTCTACTCGGGGGCGGCCTGGTGGCATTGCAGGCGATGGCGGTGTCCACGGGCTTGCCGTTCGCTCTCGTGCTGATGCTGGGATGTATATCCCTGGTGAAAGGACTGATGTCTGAACCGCGTTAGTACGCTGCATGTGAGTTAAGCGGCGCGTACGTTTAACTCACCCTCGCAGGTATAGCCCGGCCAAAGGGCTATACCTGCGGGGGTCTGCACTACCTCAAGAATCATCGCTCGATGGTTTTTTTCTGAAAGCTACCTGGCTTGACTCAGTTCCATAACGCCCCGACCGGCGTCGACGGGGAGTGGAGGGTGGCGATCTGCGCCTGCAATAATTCAGCTGTCGCCAGTGCGTCGGTCAACGCATGGTGGGCGTGATACGCCGGAAGGTTATAGCGCTCGCGGCTATCAGCCAAGCGTATGGAGGCTTGTGAGCGGCGCATCAGCCGGGCAAACCATCCGCGCTTCCGGCGATGTATTCGCGCTTCCAGCTGCATCGTGTCGATCACCGGAAACGCAAGCTCCTCCTTCAGCAGTCTAAGCACGGCCTCGCCTAGAAAAGCACGTTCAATGTTCCGGTAATGGACCACCATCACTTTGCCTGCCATCGCTTCCAGGAGTGGATCCAGCACCGCTTCGAAGGTCGGCGCATTCAAGATTTCGGTATGGGTGATGTGATGAAAAGTGACAGACTTTTCACTCAGTTCCGACGTGGGCTTCAGCACCCAATACTGTGCCTGGCTGCAATGAATTCGCTGCAGCGTGAAAGGTATCAAGCCGATGCTGACAATGCTGTGAGCCTGCGGGTTAAGCCCGGTGGTTTCCACGTCCATGGCCAGAAATTGCACCTCATCAATTGAGGTCTGTGCCGGGACGACGCCTGCCTGGTAGTACTGTCGCAAGCCAGGGTGACGGGCCTTTTTCGCCAAGACTTCAAACTGCGCAGACCAATCCGGCAGCTGCGGGCTTGGATTCGATTTGACCTCCCTCATTGCGAAAGACGGCCCTTTGCCGGGTAACGGAATCGCAGGAAGTTCTGGGCATTGCTCAAGACCTGAAATGCCTCTTTGAGGTTATGTCGCTCGCTGTTGGAGAAGCGCTCTGGTTCAACGTAGTTGTTGGGCGTTGCGCCTTGTTCCAAGGCGTCGGCCTGGTGCCGGATTCTGACCATGGACAGGAACTCCAGCGCGTAGCGCAGTTGCTTCAACGCGTCCGGCGGCATGAGATGGGTGCCGGCAATTGCATCAAGGCGATCAAACGAGTTTTGCGCGGTACTGCCGCACGCCAGCGCATGGATGCGGATAAGGTCGGTCAGCGGCGCGGTGCCACGCCCCTTGAGGTTGATGATTCTTTTCTGCTGGCCATCGGTCTCGACGACAAAGGTTCGGAAAAACCCCAAGGGTGGCGTCCGGTTGAGAGCGATCCTGGCCATGGCATTCAGAAACCCGTGATGTGTGCTGGATTTGCTGGCGCACAACTTCTTGAGTTCTTGCACCAGTTCAAGCTGGCCAAACACACCATCCAGGTCGAAAAAAATGCAGCTGTTCAGCAGCGTCGTCGGGTTTGGCTTCTCGATCCACTGATCAAAGTAATTGCGCCACACCTTCAACGGTTGGCGCCACTGATCATTGGTCGCCATTATCTTGCCTTTGCAGTAGCTGTAACCGCAGGCGGCGAGACCGTCACTCACAAACGTCGCCAAACTGCGGAAGTACGCATCATGCAAGGCGGGATCGAAGCTATCATCCAGCACCAGCGCATTATCCTGGTCAGTCACCAGCAACTGTTCGTCACGCGCCATGGAACCCAGCACCATGAAGCAGTAGGGCACCGGAGGCGGGCCGAGTTTTTTCTCCGCCAGCTCCAGCAAGCGCTGGGTGAAGGCACGGCCTATACCGGAAATCGCACTGCCGATCATGTGCGCGGTCGCGCCATCGCGCACCATGCGGATGTAGGTGCCTCGCAGGTCGCGTAATAGCGACTTCAGGCCTTCGACGGAGGTCTGGTTGGAGATTCTGTTCACCAGGTACAAGCTGCTATGAGACTCGTAGCGGATGATGTCCGACAGGTTGATCAAGCCAATCGGCCGGCCATGGTGCAGTACCGGCAGATGGTGAATATTGCGGCGCAACATCACTAGCATGGCCTCGAAGACCGAATCATCTCCGCTGATCGCCACCGGATCGGTCGTCATGATATCGCTGACGGACGTTGTGTTGCTGTCTCTTGCGGCAGCGACGACGCGCGTACGCAGGTCCCTGTCGGTCACGATACCTTCGATCTCTGCCTGGATCCCCTCTGGCGGCATGACCAGCACGCAAGCGACGCTTTGCTCGGTCATGATCTTTGCCGCCTGGCCAACGGATGTGTCAGAGGTCACCCACACCAAGGAGCGTGAAATCAATGCGCGGCACTTGAGCTGGATAAGTTCGCTCGCTCGGCCCTGGGCTTCGACGGCGGACTTGAGCCTGGAGTGACCCTCGGCCTCAACGAAGTCCGCAAAGGCGTCATGCTGAGCGCACAGGTCGGCGAAGACCTCGGCGGGAATGTAGTAGATCAGGCTGTCTTCCAGCGCCCTTGCTGGAAAGCGCACCTTGTTACTGCGCAGCAGACCGGCTTGCCCGAAGAGATCGCCTTCGACGAGTCGGTTGTAGAGGTCCCCGTTGCGCCGATAAATCTCCACCGCGCCGCTACGCACGTAGTGCAAATCCTTGACGATTGCGCCCGCTTCGAGGATGTCGCTGCCAGCCTTGAAGTAACTGACTTCAACCCGCCGGGCTATGGCATCTACCGATTCCTTTGGCAGCGTATCAAACGGTGCGAAACGATAGAGGTGGTCGCTGATCTCCTGTAACTCGATTTGCATGAAACCTCGGAATGCTGGGCAAAAATGGGGCTTTCGAGAGCTAGGCTGGGTAAAGGCCATCGACCTTCCATGGTAACTACCAGACCACATCCCACTATGATCATCAAGCGCGAGATCCACAGCCGGCCGGGTGGGGGAGTGCGCGCACGCCTGTGTTTATTTGTCCGTAATCTGCGCGGCGCACATTTTCAAACGGGCCTTGTCCTCTTCAAGTGTAAGAGAAGTATCCGCCCGTTGAAGAATGACGCCTATATAGTGAGCGCTCAGATCCGCGAACAACCTCGAGTTCGTCTCGGCCAGGCTGGCAAGCGCCTTGACCAGTCGAAGATTGACTTCAAGCAGGGATGCTCCATCTCGTGCGATGGGCGAGAAAAAATCGTCGAACATGTCATTTAACGACAGTCCCCGAACATATACGTTGCTGCAGTCAATGTCCGAACGTTGCGAGTGCGCCGGTTTTGCCCATGCATTGAATGTTCGTATGCCCCGGCCTATGACATCAATGGCGGTGCCTGGGTCATTGACGGCAGGCGACAGCGCCCGTGATGCGATTTCGGAGAGTACCGACAGGCCGAAGCGTGGATCATGCTCAAAGGTGCGCCGCGTGCCGATCGTGATCGCCGATAAAACCGAGACGGGGTCAATATCCTGGCCCGTGGCTGGAGGGGTTTCGGCGGGTAATAGCCGTGCGATCAACTCACCTTCATGCACAAAACTGCCCGGAAGGACTTCAACATAGACGTGCAGCCGGTGTTTTTTGGCGATAACCGCCAATGCTTGTACATCAATATGCTGCACGTAGCCCACATCACGACTGAGAACCGCGACGCCATCCGAAAGGTTCAACCCGCTGGGATAGGCGGAGCCACCCAGATATGGCAGGTTGACCCTATGTCGGATCGCATGGATGGTGGCGCTCTCGACCCGGTCAATTGTTTCCCCGACCCGCCCGAGCTTGGAAAGGTGGTCGATCCACCGCAATAGCGTATAGACAATCAGTATGACCACTGCGATGGTCACCGCGAAAAGCACCACGCGGCCCTGTGTGCCGTAGGCTCCGGTACTGAGCGCGATGATGCCCACCAGGCTGAACAGAAATGATCCGATAAAGGTCGCCAGCGCGTTCTGGGTCGTAGTGTCTTCCATGACCAGCGTCGTTGCGCGAGGGGTAACCCCCGAGCTGGCGGCGCCGTATGCGGCAACCATTGTGCTTAGAGAGAAGGTCGTGACGGCCAACATACTTGAGGCAATGATGCTCAATATCTTGTCAACCGCGTCCGCGCCAATCCGTCCTGGCAGCGAGATGGGAATATAGTCTTTGAGCACAATTGCGATCAATGCTGTCATGACGCCCAGTACCGAGAATAAACTGGCCCTGAACCAAAGCCGTTTGGTCATTTGCGTTAACAGCCATTGCCATCGCGCAATCATGTTCTCAAAACTCCTTGAAGTGCCTCGTATCCCGTAAAATAACTGTCGAGCCCGTTCTGCCTTGAGCATGCTGGCATAGCAACTGGAGTCGCGTGATTGCAGAAGGTTCACTTGGGCGTTCGCCCGCAACATTTGCGCCTCGGATGATACCTTCATACCATCAGCCGGCTGAACTGCCGCATGACGCGCAGGGCAGGTTGAATTTATCGTGTGGATCGCACCGCCAACCGGAGAGTTTCAGTGCCTGGAAATAAGCCGTCCTCAACCCCCATCCCGCGCCCTCAAGTGCTGACCGAAAAGGCACTTTCAGCCCTTGAACGTTTCTCGCATATTGAAGCCCTCAGCGGTATCGCGCTGCTGATAGCGGCGATTATCGCCCTGGTTTGGGCAAACAGTACTTTTGCGCAAAGTTACATAGACCTTTGGCACACCCCGGTCACCCTTGGCTTTGGCGACGCCAGCGTCTCGCAATCCCTGCATTTTCTGGTGAATGACGGGCTCATGACGATCTTCTTCCTGGTCGTCGGCGCAGAGATACGGCAGGAAATCCACGCCGGGGCGTTGGCCAGCGTCAAAATGGCAATGCTGCCCATGGGCGCTGCATTGGGCGGGGTGCTGGTGCCGGCGCTGATTTACCTGGCAATCAATCATGGGACTGAGGCAAGTAGCGGCTGGGCCGTGCCGACTGCCACCGATATTGCATTTGCTGTCGGGGTACTGGCGCTGCTCGGTAAGTCGATTCCCGCGGGCGTGAGGGTGTTATTGCTGGCGCTGGCGATCATTGACGATATTGTGGCCATCCTGATTATCGCGGTGTTCTACACCTCGAATCTTGATTACACGGGGATCGTGATCGTACTGGGCGGCATGCTCCTGGTATTGATGCTCCAGCGAATGGGCATCGGCAATATGCTCCTTTACATAGTGCCGGGCGTGGTCATCTGGTATGGATTACTCAAGACGGGTGTGCATCCCACATTGGCCGGCGTGATCCTCGGGCTGATGAGCCCGGTGCGCTCGATGCCTATGCGCGAGCAACCGCTGGAAACCATTCAAAAGAACTTTCATGAGTTGGTGGACAGATTCTCGTCAAAGGACAACGAGGCACAGGCGATCTCGAAACCTTTGAAACAGATACGCCAGGCTCAGCGAGAAGTGCTTTCCCCGGTTCAGCGGATTCAAACGGCACTGCATCCCTGGGTGGCGTTCGGGATCATGCCACTCTTCGCTCTGGCGAATGCCGGGGTGAGTTTTTCCGGCGCGAACCTGGAAAACGCGCTCTCCCAGCACGTGTTTATCGCGGTGATACTCGCGCTGGTGGTAGGCAAGCCACTGGGCGTAATACTCGCCTCGGGTTTGTTGGTGAAGTCGAAATTGTGCCAACTGCCTGATGACGTAACCTGGTCTGGCGTCGTCCTTGTAGGCTTGCTTGCGGGTATCGGTTTTACCATGTCGATTTTTATCGCCGCGCTGGCGTTTGACGATGCCAGTTTGCTCTCGGCGGCAAAGTTGAGCGTCCTCTGTGCTTCGGCCGCTGCGGCCGCGCTGGGCCTGGGTTGGGGCTGGATACAACGAGCATCCCGGCATAAACAGGCTGGAAAAGGCTCTTAGCTGCCCGCCAGCATTGGCGGCCTCGACCCGAGGTGATCGATAAGGCCCCGCCTGGGAGTTTCAGGCGGGGTTTTTTGTGCCCGTGCCTTTCAGTCGGTGCCGGTGGCCTGATTGGCGAGATATATTGTCGTCGGCGTGTACCTTGTCTCCTGCCCGTGAGCGTCTGATAAAGCGGAAAGGCAAGGGAACTGTTGCGCGACGTGTTCATCGAAGGCTTCAGGCTTCGAAGATCCCGGCGTTGAGCTGCTTGTCGGATTAAACAGACCTTGGTATTGCTGTGTTCTGGTGCCCGGGTTTCATGACGCTTTTCGTTATCAGGCTATCGTATAGAGAGCCTGACACCTCACTGCAAGGAGCCGCTCGGAACGCCGATGCGCCAAATCTGGAAATCTTTTCGAGCCCTTTACTTCGCCTCATTAATGATGCTGATTGGCTCTGGTCTGCTCAGCACTTACCTGGCCTTGCGCCTGGCGGCCGATAATGTCGACAGTCTGTGGGTCGGTGCGTTGATGGCGGCCAACTATTTTGGCCTGGTCCTGGGCGGCAAGATCGGCCACCGGCTGATTGCCCGGGTCGGCCATATTCGTGCCTACGCCACGTGTGCCGGGATTGTCGGCGCAGCTGTGCTGGGCCATGGGTTGGTCGACTGGTTGTCGGCCTGGATCGTGCTGCGGGTTATTGTCGGCTTGGGCATGATGTGCCAATACATGGTCATCGAGAGCTGGCTCAATGAGCAGGCGGATGCCAACCAGCGAGGCTTGGTGTTCAGTGGCTATATGATCGCCTCCTATCTGGGCCTGGTATTGGGCCAGTTGATCCTGGTCATGCACCCTGAGCTGGGGCTTGAGCTGCTGATGCTGGTCGCACTGTGTTTTGCCCTGTGCCTGGTGCCGGTCGCCATGACTCGGCGTATTCACCCGGCGCCCTTGCATCCGGCGCCGATGGAACCGCGCTTCTTTATCAAGCGGGTGCCGCAGTCGCTCAGCACGGTGCTGGGCGCGGGGCTGATTGTCGGCTCGTTCTACGGCCTGGCACCGCTGTATGCGTCCCAGCAGGGGCTGACCACTGAACAGGTCGGTCTGTTCATGGGTAGCTGTATTTTCGCCGGATTGGTGGTGCAGTGGCCATTGGGTTGGCTTTCGGATCGCTATGACCGTGCGCTATTGATTCGCTGCTTCGCCTTGAGCCTGGCGGTCGTGGCCTTGCCGTTGGCGATCATGAGCCAGGTGCCCTTGGAAGTGCTGTTTATCGTAGGGTTTTTGTGTTCGCTGGTGCAGTTCTGTCTTTACCCGCTGGCGGTTGCATTCTCCAACGACCACGTCGAGGGCGATCGCCGCGTATCGCTGACCGCCATGTTGCTGGTGACTTACGGTGTCGGCGCGAGTATCGGGCCGCTGTTGGCCGGGGTGGTCATGAAGCTGTTCGGCAGCCAGATGCTCTACGCGTTTTTCAGTCTGTGCGCATTGATTCTGGTCTGGCGCATTCGGCCTAAAGCGGTGACCAACCTGCATCAGGTAGACGATGCCCCGCTGCATCACGTGGCCATGCCCGACAGTATGTCCAGCTCGCCCCTGGTGGCCGCGCTTGATCCGCGGGTCGACGAGCAGGTGGTGCAGGATCAAATGCAGACGACTGCGACGGAGACTGAGCCCGAATCTGAGCCTGAGCCTGACGCCGAGGTCGTTGCGCAGCAGTCGTCCGCCGAGGATGGCTCGCAGGAGCCGCTGGACCCGGACGAGCATCCGCATGACTTGAGCAGGGCGCGCCCCTGAAACCGAAAACGGGCAGTTCCGAAAGGAGCTGCCCGTTTTTTCTACTGCGGTTCAGTGCTTAAAAATCGTCGTCTTTATCAAACCGCCGCGCTTCACGTTGCAGTTGGTAGACAAAGCGCTCCACCTGCCGCTGCACCAGGCCGCTCATGTTGTGGAAGCGTACGCCGGCAAAGGTGGTGTCGATCTTTTCTTCGAAGTGCAGGTAACGCAACTCCACAGCGGTGGTCATGTTGCCGAAGGGCAGGGCGGCGATAAAACGGTCATAGACCTGGCCCAATTGCAGGCGCTGGGAGATATCGCCCTCAAAGCGCAGCTTGCAACCCGTAGCGGAAATATCCAGCAGTTTGCCGTTGACGGCGGCTTTGAGTTTCTCGCCGCCCAGTTCGACATTGATCAATTGCGCCAGTTTCAACGCTGCGCGGAAGGCATTGCGCCGCTGATGGTAAACCACCTCATCGGGCATGCTGCCTTGATACGTGCGATGGCCGTCTTTCTCGCTGATGGTCAGGTTGCCTTTACTTTCCCAGGCCACCCGGACACCTTCGTGAAAACCTTCCACGCGAAACGCTTCGCCATTCTCAAGATAGCGCTCACCGTCCCGCGGGATCATTTCGTCCAGGCTCAGCGCCTTGCTGTCGCGGTCGATGTGCACCAGGTAGCTCTGGAAACGCTGGCTGCGCTCGTGGAAGGTAATGATCAGAGGATCATTGCTCTCTTGCAGCAGTCGCAAGGTCCCGGCAATTTCCAGAGGTGTGGTGAGGACCTTGGGCGGCTGCGGAGCATCATCCGCGTTGAGGGTGTTGAGCACGGTTCTTCCATCTCCAGGCAAAATACGACTACACGCAAGAGTTGGCATTTTGCCAGCATGTTGCGCGCCTTGATAGGGCGCGTGGTAAACCGGTGTCAGGCTTGACTGAGAGTGCTGGGCTTGACCAGTCGCGAGGTGGAGCCCTGGGCGTTATACAAGGCCGGAGGTTCGCCGCCATGGAGGATGCGCAGCTGGTTTGCGGTGGTGGCTTGTTGAATCTGGATGGACTGGCCGTTAAGCGTGTTGGCTTCCTGGCAACTGAGCAGCAACTGGTTGAGTGTTTCGCTCTGGGTGCGCAACTGCTCACCGACCGACGAATGGCTCGCCAACTGTTGCAGGCCGCTGTGATCGGCCGTCAGCCCGAGGCTGAGAAGAATCTGGCTGCGTTTCTTGCCGTGTTGTTCAAGCAGGACGATCAGCGATTGCTTGCGTGCCAGGATATCTTCCAGCAGCCGCATATCCCGGCCATGCAGGGCCAGGGACTCTTCTTGAAGCAGCTCGAGCAAGCGTTGTGCGGGAGCAAGGTCTTCAATGATCAGTTGCAACAAATTTTCGTCGTGCATGGCTGGCCTTGGGTTTTAAGCGTCCAAAAGCCTGGCGCAGGCCTTTGCCTAGCGCTCGGCTTCGAAGTTAAGCAGTTTGCTGGCTACACGGTTGCTGTCGACTTTATAGCTGCCATCGGCAATCGCCTGTTTCAATTCGGCCACGCGGGCTTCATTGACAACGGGTTGGTGGCGCAGCGAGTCAGTGACCTTCTGCAACTGTTGAGCCTCATTGCTCAGGTGGACAGATTCCCCACTTTTGCTGGCGTCGGCTTGTTCGGCCGGGGCGGGCGCAGGTTGGGACTTGGCCTCGACGCTGTCCTTGGCACCGCTGGTGCGCGTATTGCCGGACAACGCCGGAGCGTTATTCAAACGATTGAAATCAATGACCATGTTAAAAAAACCTCTGGGTATTTGGACGCTTGCCATGTTTTCGGCCATACCCGGACAAACTTTAGGCTCGATTGACAATAAACCTACGTGCAATGAAATTCAGTGCACAGTGTAGGAAAAGCCAGCGTCCTACGCCAGTGATCTATAGCGCGACCTCCACTTGGCCGGGAGCGGTCACCCGGGCCTTGATCACGCGTTTGGAGTTGAGGTTCTTGACCCTGATCTGTTCGCTCATCCCGCCATTCGCCAGGGCTTCGCCCGGCATCTTGACGCTCAGGCCGCCGCTGCTGGCGGAAATGACCACCTGATCCCCCTTGCGTATCACTTCGGCCTGTTCCATGTGCACCAGGGTGATGACTTGGTCGGTGACCATTGGTCGGGTCAGTTTCTGGCCGATAGCCTGGTCCAGCGAGGTGAGATAGCCCTGGTTGATCTGGCTGATGTCTCGTTCACGCAGGGCGACGTCTGCAAAACCAATGATTCCCGTGCGTTTAAGTGGGCGGGTGACGGTGACTACTTCACGAAACAGCCGGACCTGAGCGGGCACGAACACGGTCCAGGGCGAGGCGCCGTCACAGCGCACCCGCACGGTGACCCGGCCAATCGGCTGGGCGGGGCTTTCGAGGGTGGCTGTCAATTCCTTGTCGCACATTGGCATGCGCAGGCGAGGGTCCAACTGTTTGACTTCGATCTCGTAGCGCCCCGGTGTCTGGGTGGTCGCGAGATAATCTTCTACAGTGAACTCAAGAAAGCCCTGGGTGACGCCGATAAGTACATCAGGCAAGGTGACGTTGTCGGCTCGAACCTGTTGCCCCGCGCACAAGGCGAGCAACGCCACCCAGGCGCAGAGCAATCTGCGGTGACGGGATGAGCCAAGGTGTCGGGAAACTGTCGTTTTGATGTCCATGGCCAATAAATAGCAAAGCTCGTGCCGTTTAGTGTTGGGTACGCGTCGTATCCGTAGATTTTGTAGCGTAGGAGTCTGTGCATGGCAGGTGTAATGGATTCAGTAAACCAGCGCACACAGCTGGTAGGGCAGAATCGCCTGGAGTTATTGCTGTTTCGGCTTGATGGCAATCAGCTCTATGGCATCAATGTCTTCAAGGTGCGGGAGGTGTTGCAATGTCCCAAGCTGACAATAATGCCCAAGTCCAGCCCTGTAGTGTGTGGCGTGGCCAATATTCGCGGCTCGACGATTCCGATTCTTGATCTTTCCATGGCAACGGGTTCGGTTGGTTTGCAGGATCGGGGCAGTCCGTTCGTGATCATCACCGAGTACAACACCAAGACCCAGGGGTTCCTGGTGCGTTCGGTGGAGCGCATCGTCAACATGAACTGGGAAGAGATTCATCCGCCACCCAAGGGCACCGGACGTGATCATTACCTCACGGCGGTGACGCGGGTTGACAACCAGTTGGTGGAAATCATCGACGTGGAAAAAATCCTGGCTGAAGTTGCACCGACCTCGGAAGCCATTTCGGTGGGTGTGGTGGATGCCGAGACGGCACACAAGGCGGTTTCGCTGCGGGTGCTGACGGTCGACGATTCATCGGTGGCGCGCAAGCAGGTGTCCCGTTGCCTGCAGACGGTCGGCGTGGAAGTGGTGGCACTCAATGATGGTCGCCAGGCGCTGGATTATCTGCGCAAGCTGGTGGATGAGGGCAAGAAGCCGGAAGAAGAATTCTTGATGATGATTTCCGACATCGAGATGCCGGAAATGGACGGCTACACTCTCACTGCCGAGATACGCAGCGACCCACGCATGCAAAAATTGCATATCATCCTGCATACTTCCTTGTCAGGTGTATTCAATCAAGCGATGGTCAAGAAGGTCGGTGCCGATGACTTCCTGGCCAAGTTTCGTCCTGATGACCTGGCATCCCGGGTGGTTGACCGGATCAAGGCAGCAGATCACGGCTAAGGGCTTTTTCCCTGGCGTTCACACGATTTAAGAGGCGGTATCATTGTCTACGGGTAATTTGGATTTCGAACAGTTCCGGGTCTTCCTGGAAAAAGCCTGTGGCATATTGCTCGGTGAAAACAAGCAGTATCTGGTATCCAGCCGCCTCAATAAATTGATGGAGCAGCAGGGGATCAAGTCACTGAGCGAGCTGGTCCAGCGGATCCAGGGGCAGCCGCGCAGCGGGCTCAAGGAGTTGGTGGTCGATGCCATGACCACCAACGAAACCCTGTGGTTTCGCGACACCTATCCCTTTGAAGTGCTCAAGAACAAGGTACTGCCTGCGGCAATCAAGGCCAGCCCGGGCCAGCGTCTGCGGATCTGGTCCGCGGCGTGTTCTTCGGGTCAGGAACCCTATTCGCTGTCGATGTCCATCGATGAGTTCGAGCGGACCAACATTGGGCAGTTGAAGGCCGGGGTGCAGATTGTCGCCACGGACTTGTCCGGCTCCATGCTCAGCAACTGCAAGACCGGCGAGTACGACAGCCTGGCCTTGGGACGTGGCTTGTCTCCGGAACGCTTGCAGCGTTATTTCGACCCCAAGGGCGCCGGGCGTTGGGCGATCAAGGCACCGATCAAGAGTCGGGTCGAGTTTCGCTCGTTCAACCTGCTGGACAGTTATGCCAGCCTGGGCAAGTTCGATATCGTGTTTTGCCGCAACGTGTTGATCTATTTCTCGGCTGAAGTGAAGAAAGACATTCTGTTGCGCATTCACGGTACCCTCAAGCGCGGTGGCTACCTGTTCCTGGGGGCGTCCGAAGCGTTGAATGGCTTGCCGGACCATTATCAGATGGTGCAGTGCAGTCCAGGGATCATTTACCAGGCCAAGTAATACCCCGAAAATCACCTCCGATAAGCAGTGGAACCTGTGGGAGCGGGCGTGCTCGCGAAATCGGTGTGGCAGACAACATCACTGTTGACTGTTACGCCACTTTCGCGAGCACGCCCGCTCCCACAGTCGTTTCGCCTGGCTGACCGGCATTCAGCGCCACACCCACTTTTTTGCGGCAAATTATTGGAGGGTGGCAACGGCTATTGCCGCTTTACTGGCGTCAAAGCGGAAGACGGTTGCCGCTTTTCTGGCATTGCCGCGGCCTGAATTTACTCAACGCCTTGATTTATATGGGCTTAAGCTACTTGGCATGGCACTTGCTAAATCCGTATTACGAAAAGCAGGTCAGCCTAAAGGTTTCCGCCATGAGCATCAGCTTCGATAAAGCGCTCGGTATCCACGAACAAGCCCTGGGGTTCCGCGCCCAGCGTGCTGAAGTCCTGGCCAATAACATCGCCAACGCCGACACCCCGAACTACAAGGCTCGGGATCTGGACTTCGCTGCGGTGCTCGCCGCGCAGAGTGACAAGACCAAGAATGGCGCCTTTGCGTTGAACATGACCAACAACCGTCATATCGAAGCGCAAGGCCTGGGCAATGCTGATGAGTCGCTGATGTATCGCACGCCGATGCAGCCGTCGATCGACCAGAACACCGTCGATGCCCAGTTGGAACAGTCGAACTACGCCGAGAACTCGGTGAACTTCCAGGCCAGCTTCACCCTGCTCAACAGCAAATTCAAAGGGCTGATGTCGGCCCTGCGCGGAGAGTAATTCATGTCTCTATCCAGTGTTTTCAATATTGCCGGTAGTGGCATGAGTGCACAGACCACGCGTCTGAACACCGTTGCCAGTAACATCGCCAACGCCGAAACCGTATCGTCGAGCATTGACCAGACGTACCGTGCGCGCCACCCGGTGTTCGCCACCATGTTCCAGGCTGGCCAGAATGGCGGCAGCGATTCGCTGTTCCAGAGCCAGGATGCCGCGGGCCAGGGGGTCCAGGTCCTGGGTGTGGTCGAAGACCAGAGCAATCTGGAAGCGCGTTACGAACCCAACCATCCTGCCGCGAACGAAAAGGGCTACGTGTATTACCCCAACGTCAACGTGGTCGAGGAAATGGCTGACATGATTTCCGCCAGTCGCTCGTTCCAGACCAATGCGGAAATGATGAACACCGCCAAAACCATGATGCAGAAGGTCCTGACCCTGGGTCAGTGATAAGGGGCGCCAAAGAATGTCCGTCACTAACGATGTGTCGAGTAACTCGACGATCCAGGATCTGTTCAACGCCAACGTCAAGGACGCGGCGGCCAACAAGGACAGCCTGTCCGATGCTGCCAAGTCGGCTTCCGGCAACCAGGCCCTGGGCAAGGACGCGTTCCTGCAATTGTTGGTCACCCAATTGAAAAACCAGAACCCGCTGTCGCCTCAGGACAACGGCGCGTTCGTGGCGCAACTGGCGCAGTTCAGCAGCCTGGAAGGCATCAACACCTTGAACGACTCGGTGAATGCCATCTCCAGCAACTACAAGTCCTCGCAGGCACTGCAAGCGTCGTCGCTGGTGGGCCGTTCGGTGATTATTGATACCGACAAGGCGCTGGTTGATACCAGCAAGAGCTTCACCGGCTCGGTGGCCGTTACTTCGTCGGTGGGCAACGTCACCGTCAAGGTCACCGACAAAGACGGCAATCTTGTCAAGACTATCGAGCTGGATGCCCAGGGCGCCGGCAAGTCGGACTTCATCTGGGACGGCAAGAACGAAGCCGGCGAGACCGTCGATTCCGGCAATTACACTTTCGCGGCCAGCACCAAGAACGACGCGGGCGATACGGTGGCTCTGCGCACTTCGCTGCCGGCCACCGTCACCAGCGTCACCTTGAGCCAGACGGGCGGCGAAATGCTGCTCAATCTTTCGGGCGGCCTGGGCAGTATCAAGCTGTCGCAAATTCAGACTATCGGTACATAGAGCCGGCTAAATACGGCAAGAGGAGAGAACATGTCTTTTAATATCGGCCTCAGCGGCCTCTATGCGGCCAATAAACAACTGGACGTGACCGGCAATAACATCGCCAACGTCGCCACCACCGGCTTCAAGTCGTCCCGTGCGGAGTTTGCCGACATCTACGCGGCGTCCAAGCTCGGTACCGGCCATAACGCTATCGGAAGCGGGGTTAACCTCGCCGCTGTTTCCCAGCAATTCAGCCAAGGTGAAATCACCGGTACTGGCGGACTGCTGGACATGGCGATCAAGGGCGGTGGTTTCTTCGTGCAGAAGGGGAGCGATGGCTCCCTGGAGTACACGCGTGCCGGTACCTTCAAACCGGACAAGGATGGCTTTGTCACCAACTCCGGCGGCACCTCGCGTCTGCAAGGCTATGCGGCGGACGAAAACGGCAAGATCGTCAAGGGCGAACTGATTGACCTGCGTATCGATCAGTCGAACCTGCCACCGAAAGCCTCGACCAAGGTTGATTCGACCAGCAACCTCAAGTCCACGGAGCCGGTGATTAACCAGGCGCTTCATCCGTTCGATCCGAATGAAACATCGACTTTCACCACCCAGTACACCACCACGCTGTATGACACCCAGGGCAACTCGCACCCGATGGTGCAATACATGGTCAAGACCGGCTCCAATGAGTGGAAGTCCTACACCCTGATTGATGGACGCAACCCTGATGGCACACCTATCAGCGGTGTCGGTGCGGTCCCGCCCGTGGCTTCGACGCTGACGTTTGACACGGCCGGTGCCCTTGCAGGCATCGTCACACCGCCGAGCACCGTTTCCAACACCACCCTGACCATTGACGACTGGAAGCCGGGCGTCCTGAACAATGGTGTGTGGGAAGACAATGGCGCAGCGGCCAACCCTACCGGGATTGCCATCAACATGGCCAACATCACCCAGTACAATTCGGCCAGCTACCGTAACCCACCGGTTACCGACGGCTACGCCACGGGTGAAATCACAGGCTTGAAAATCGACGGCAGCGGCGTGCTGTTCGCTACATTCAGCAACCAGCAGAGCAAGGCGATCGGCCAGATCTCCCTGGCGAGCTTCAACAATGAACAGGGCCTGCAGCCAAATGGCGGCACTACCTGGAAAGAGACGTTCGCTTCCGGCCAGCCAGGTTACGACGCGCCGCAATCCGGTACTTTGGGGACGATTGTTGCCAACTCCCTGGAAAACTCCAATGTCAACCTGACCAGCGAGTTGGTCGAGTTGATCAAGGCCCAGAGCAACTTCCAGGCGAACTCGAAGACTATCTCCACGCAAAGCACCATCATGCAGACCATCATTCAGATGACCTGATGCGGTTGGCCTGACGCTTCACTTGAAAGCCCCTCGATCGAGGGGCTTTTTTATGTGCGTCATTTGGAGGCAAACCGCAGGCAAAAGAAAACCCCCGATGGATCCCGTTGCAGCCAGGGTCTATCGGGGGTTTCTCAACCTTGGAGGATTAGCCCCAAGGCAGGCTCAGCTTATTGGCAGGCTTCGCAATCCGGCTCGTCGATCGCGCAGGCCTTTGGCACTGGCGCCGGGCCGGCTGGAGCGGCGAGAACCGAGTCATCACCGTGGTTGCCGCTGGAAACCGCGTTCAGCTTGCCGGTGTTGATGGTCGACTTCTCGGTGCTGGTGGCAGCCAGGGCGCGGAGGTAGTAAGTGGTTTTCAGGCCGCGGTACCAAGCCATGCGGTAGGTCACGTCGAGCTTCTTGCCCGAAGCGCCGGCGATGTACAGGTTCAGCGACTGCGCCTGGTCGATCCACTTCTGGCGACGGCTGGCGGCGTCGACGATCCACTTGGTGTCGACTTCGAAGGCCGTTGCGTAGAGCTCTTTGAGTTCTTGCGGGATGCGCTCGATCTGCTGCACCGAACCGTCGTAGTACTTCAGGTCGTTGATCATTACCGAGTCCCACAGGCCGCGGGCTTTAAGGTCGCGAACGAGGTACGGGTTGATCACGGTGAACTCGCCCGACAGGTTCGATTTCACATACAGGTTCTGATAGGTCGGTTCGATCGACTGCGATACGCCGGTGATGTTGGCGATGGTCGCGGTCGGTGCGATGGCCATGATGTTGGAGTTGCGAATACCTTTCTGTACGCGGGCACGTACCGGCGCCCAGTCCAGGGATTCGTTCAGGTCAACGTCGATGTACTTCTGGCCACGCTGTTCGATCAGGATCTGTTGCGAATCCAGCGGCAGGATGCCCTTGGACCACAGCGAACCCTGGAATGTCTCGTAGGCGCCGCGCTCGTCGGCCAGGTCGCAGGAAGCCTGGATCGCGTAGTAGCTGACCGCTTCCATGGACTTGTCGGCGAACTCCACCGCTGCGTCCGAACCGTACGGAATGTGCTGCAGGTACAAAGCGTCCTGGAAGCCCATGATGCCCAGGCCGACCGGACGGTGCTTGAAGTTGGAGTTCTGCGCCTGTGGCACCGAGTAGTAGTTGATGTCGATCACGTTGTCGAGCATGCGAACGGCGGTGTTGACGGTGCGTGCAAGCTTCGCGGTGTCCAGCTTGCCGTTGACGATGTGGTTCGGCAGGTTGATCGAGCCCAGGTTGCAGACGGCGATCTCGTCCTTGTTGGTGTTCAAGGTGATCTCGGTGCACAGGTTCGAGCTGTGGACCACGCCCACGTGCTGCTGCGGGCTGCGCAGGTTGCACGGGTCCTTGAAGGTCAGCCATGGGTGGCCGGTTTCGAACAGCATGGAGAGCATCTTGCGCCACAGGTCCTTGGCCTGGATGGTCTTGAACAGCTTGATCTTGCCAGGGTACTGAGCCAGGGCTTCGTAGTACTCGTAACGCTCTTCGAAAGCCTTGCCGGTCAGGTCGTGCAGGTCGGGCACTTCGGAGGGCGAGAACAGGGTCCACTGGCCGTCGTCGAAGACACGCTTCATGAACAGGTCGGGGATCCAGTTGGCGGTGTTCATGTCGTGGGTGCGACGACGATCATCACCGGTGTTCTTGCGCAGCTCGATGAACTCTTCAATGTCCATGTGCCAGGTTTCCAGGTAGGCGCAGACAGCGCCTTTGCGCTTGCCACCCTGGTTGACGGCGACGGCGGTGTCGTTCACCACTTTCAGGAACGGTACAACGCCCTGGGACTTGCCGTTGGTGCCCTTGATGTACGAACCCAGGGCACGAACCGGAGTCCAGTCGTTGCCCAGGCCGCCTGCGAACTTGGACAGCATGGCGTTATCGTGGATCGCGTGGTAGATGCCCGACAGGTCATCCGGCACGGTGGTCAGGTAGCAGCTCGACAGCTGTGGACGCAGGGTACCGGCGTTGAACAGCGTCGGCGTCGACGACATGTAGTCGAACGACGACAGCAGGTTGTAGAACTCGATGGCGCGGTCTTCTTTGTGCTTCTCTTCGATCGCCAGGCCCATGGCCACGCGCATGAAGAACACTTGCGGCAGTTCGAAGCGGATACCGTCCTTGTGGATGAAGTAACGGTCATACAGGGTTTGCAGGCCCAGGTAGGTGAACTGCTGGTCGCGCTCGTGGTTGATCGCCTTGCCGAGTTTTTCCAGGTCGAACGTGGCCAGGATCGGGTTCAGCAGCTCGAATTCGATACCCTTGGCGATGTAGGCCGGCAGGGCCTTGGCGTACAGGTCGGCCATTTCGTGGTGGGTAGCGCTTTCGGCCACGCCGAGGAAGCCCAGGCCTTCGGCGCGCAGGGTGTCCATCAGCAGGCGGGCGGTCACGAACGAGTAGTTCGGCTCGCGCTCGACCAGGGTACGGGCAGTCATTACCAGGGCCGTGTTGACGTCGGTCAGGGCCACGCCGTCATACAGGTTTTTCAGGGTTTCGCGCTGGATCAGGTCACCGTCGACTTCTTCCAGGCCTTCGCAGGCCTCGGTGATGATAGTGTTCAGGCGGCCCAGGTCCAGCGGTGCAAAAGTGCCGTCGGCGAGGGTGATGCGGATCGACGGGTGCGCTTGTACGGCAGTCTCGTCGGCAGGGGTGCGCACGGCACGCTCCTTGGCGCGCGAATCACGGTAGATCACGTAGTCGCGAGCGACTTTCTGCTCGCCGGCACGCATCAGGGCCAGTTCGACCTGGTCCTGGATTTCTTCGATGTGGATGGTGCCGCCGGATGGCATGCGACGCTTGAAGGTCGCGGTGACTTGTTCGGTCAGGCGGGCAACGGTGTCATGAATGCGCGACGAGGCGGCAGCGGTGCCGCCTTCAACTGCAAGAAACGCTTTGGTGATCGCGACGGTGATTTTGTCATCGGTGTAAGGAACGACAGTGCCGTTTCGCTTGATCACACGCAATTGGCCGGGCGCGGTGGCGGACAGATCCATATTCGAATCAGCGGCCTGCGGCACGGAGCCTTGCGGGTTCTCGCGAGTTGTGTCGGTTTGCATGGGGGGTTGTCTCCACATTCTGTATTTATTTGGGCACCATCAAAGTGCCCACCGTTCCGTCCTGAAGCACTTACAACAAGCCTTGGCCTGGCATAACAACTTCGGAACAGGAGGAAGGGGGCTGTTCGCGCCGCTTCCATGCCGAAGTCTGCGGTTCCGAGCCGTGGGCTCTTCACCGTATTCCTGATTGGGTGCCAGTGTGCACTGCAACACCCGTACCGTTTTCTCCCATTCGGGGTTGGAAAACAGCGACCGACCGCACGGGCGATTGGTCTTCTGAAAAATGCTTTGGTTCAACCAGACAGGTGCAAGAAAGAGCTTGAGTTTCTGGTCTGGTTTGTGTTTGGTTCTTTTGGCTGAAAACCCTACATGTAGGGTTTTTTTAGCGCTGAGCTACAAGATAATGCGTTTTCGGAGGCTTAGCAACGCACGACCTGTGGATAACGCTGTGGGTAAAATGTGTATGAACGGTGTAACTGCCGTGTAGGCCGCAGTATTGCGGCATTGCACCGTTTGTCACCGAATATTCCAAGACCAAGCACCCGGTTGGATTTTTGCGGGCGCGAACCCTATCACACAAAAACGCGATCACCGAGTGCGATTCCCGGCTTGTGTTCGAGGGCGGACGCGTTGCTACAATCGGCTTGCTATTGATCAGTGTTATGCCCTGATTACATTACAAATGCAGTGCGCTGCCCTGACAAATTTCTTATAAAAACGAGGATCACCCGTGGAACAAGAAGCCTGGCAGGTACTGATAGTCGAAGACGATCAGCGCCTGGCCGAACTGACCCGGGACTATCTGCAGAGCAACGGCCTGCGCGTCGCGGTGGAGGGGAACGGCGCGCTGGCCGCGGCCCGGATCATCGCCGAGCAACCCGACCTGGTGATTCTCGACCTGATGCTGCCAGGCGAAGACGGCTTGAGCATCTGTCGCAAAGTGCGCGCGCGCTACGACGGGGTGATCCTGATGTTGACTGCGCGTACCGATGACATGGACCAGGTACTGGGCCTGGACATGGGCGCCGACGATTACGTCTGTAAGCCGGTGCGTCCGCGCCTGTTGCTGGCACGCATCCAGGCTTTATTGCGTCGCAGCGACAGTGCGGAACCTGCCGCGCCGCAACAGCAGCGGCGCCTGCAATTCGGGCCGCTGGTGGTGGACAATGCCCTGCGCGAAGCCTGGCTGCACGAGGCCGGCATCGAATTGACCAGCGCCGAGTTCGACCTGTTGTGGCTGTTGGTGGTCAATGCCGGTCGCATTCTGTCCCGGGAAGAAATATTCACCGCCTTGCGCGGCATTGGCTACGACGGCCAGGACCGCTCCATCGATGTGCGTATTTCACGGATCCGCCCGAAAATCGGTGACGATCCGATCCACCCACGGCTGATCAAGACGATCCGCAGCAAAGGCTACCTGTTCGTCCCCGAAGCTGCCGCTGACTTGCGCCCGTGAACTCCATCTTTCTGCGCATCTACGGCGGCATGTGCGCGGCGCTGATCCTGGTGGCCCTGCTGGGGGTGCTGGCCTTGCACCTGCTCAACGAAGTGCGCAGTGGCCAGTATCGCGAGCGCCTGGCCCATGGCACGTTCGCCCTGATGGGTGACAACCTGCAGCCGATGAGTGCCATTGAGCGCCGACGCGCCCTGGCGGTGTGGGAGCGCCTGCTGGGGATTCCCCTGGAACTGCAGAAGGTGGCCGATGCCCACTTGGACCTGAGCCAGCGCAATCGCCTGCAGCGCGGCCAGGTGCTGGTCGAGCAGACTGGGCCGCATGCGGCCAAAGTCATGCGCCTGGTCAGTGAAAAAGAGCAGCTGTTACTCACTGGCGAGGTGCAACAAATCAGTGAGCAATTGGCCCGCGCAACCATTTACCTGTTGGCCGATGAGCTGGTGCGTTTCCCGGACGCCGAGCAACCGCAACGCCTGGCCGACCTGAAACAGGCCAAGGGCTTTGGTTTCGATATACATTTGGTCGCGCTGGACCAGGCTGACATGGATGACGACCAGCGCCGCCGCGTGGCTGAAGGCGATACTGTCATGGCGCTGGGCAAGGGCGGCGATTCGATCCGGGTGTTTGCCGGCATGGTCGGTACGCCGTGGGTGCTGGAGATCGGCCCGCTGTACCAGATGAACCCGTATCCGGTGCAATGGTTGGTGTTGATCGCTTTGATTGGCCTGACCCTGATTGGCTTGATCGTGTATTTCCTGGTGCGTCAGCTGGAGCGGCGCCTGCGCGGGTTGGAAGCTGCAGCCACACGCATTGCCAAAGGCAACCTGGAAGTCAGGGTGCCGACGCGCGGGGCCGATTCGGTAGGGCGACTGGCAGCCGCCTTCAATGGCATGGCCGAGCATTTGCAGCGTTTGTTGGCGATCCAGCGCGAACTGGTGCGGGCGGTGTCCCACGAGCTGCGTACGCCGGTGGCGCGCCTGCGTTTTGGTCTCGAGATGATTGCTGAAGCCGCGACGCCCGAGGCCCGGCGCAAGTACATGGACGGCATGGACAGCGATATCCAGGACCTGGATGGCCTGGTGGACGAAATGCTGACCTATGCGCGCCTTGAGCAGGGATCACCGGCCCTGAGTTTCCAGCGGGTCGATCTCAGTGCCTTGCTGGATCAGGTTATCGGTGAACTGGCGCCGTTGCGCCCCGAGATCGCGGTAGACCGGGGTATTTGTCTGGCATCGGCGCACTTGGATGGGGCCTGGGTCGAGGCCGAGCCGCGCTATTTGCACCGTGCCCTGCAGAACCTGGTGAGCAATGCGATGCGCCACGCCCAGTCCAGGGTATTGATCAGTTATCAAGTCGGGCAGATACGTTGCCGGATAGATGTCGAAGACGACGGTCCGGGCGTGCCGGAAAGCGCCTGGGAACGGATCTTCACGCCGTTCCTGCGCCTGGACGATAGCCGCACCCGTGCTTCGGGCGGTCACGGCCTGGGCTTGTCGATTGTCCGACGGATCATCCATTGGCACGGCGGGCGGGCGTTGATCAGCAAGAGCAATAACCTGGGCGGTGCCTGTTTCAGCTTGAGCTGGCCGCGCTATCAGGAAAAAACCTGACACGTGGGGGCCCCGTAGCAGCTGGACCTTGCCCGGTAGGTTTCACTACGGCGTCTTGATAGCCACCAAGCTCAGCAATTGCTCGCCCTGCACCACAAACTGCGCCTCCAGCTCCTTGCCGTGGCACCACTCATCAGACAGGTCTGTCAGCAACCTTAGCCGTGCGTGGCCGGTATCAGACCACTCCAGCAGCTCGGCGTGCTCAAAGTAAAAGCGCTTCTGCACAATAGGGTAGAGCGCCTTGAACAGGCTTTCCTTGGCCGAGAAAGTCAGGGTCACTCGCCGCGCAATCTGTTCCCGTGGGGCGGCCGCCATGCGCTGCAACTCATCCGGTGTGAGGATTTCCCCGGCCAGGCGTTCGGCCCGCTCAAGCGACAGCACATTCTCCAGGTCCATGCCCAGCCCGCGCCATTGTGTCTTGTGCGCGACGATAGCCGCGGCGTGGCCGGTGCTGTGGGTGATCGAGCCGGTGATATGACCCGGCCATACCGGCGCGCGATCGTCGCCGATGGCCGGAATGCAGTCCAAGCCTTCAAGCGCTCGCAGCGCGGCACGGGCGCACAGCCGGCCGGCGAGAAACTCGGCCTGGCGCTTGGCCACCGAACGCTGGATGCTGGCCGGGGGAGGCACCGCGCAGCGTTGAAAATCGCCGGCAGCCAATAAGGCCGGATCGAATCGGGTGCTCAGAAACACCGTGCCCGGAAGCGGTTCGGGCAGTGGCCAGTGGGCATCTAATGGGGTGCAGCAGGCAGGTAATGAATTCATGCCGGCTATTCTGCATGGATCGGGATGCACCTGGGTAGCCCGGCGGGTGGGCGGGTGGTTCAGACAGCGTTCAGTTCAACCGCCGTAAACTGTGCGAGCAAGACCTTCAGGGCCGCTATGATGTTTCCCTGTGGGACAGTCGATTGACCTTGGAGGGTGTTATGAAATTGCTGGTTGTCGAAGATGAGGCGCTGCTGCGTCATCACCTGTTGACCCGCCTTACCGACAGCGGTCACGTGGTCGAAGCCGTGGCCAATGCCGAAGAGGCGCTGTACCAGACCGGGCAATTCAATCATGACTTGGCGATCATCGACCTGGGCTTGCCGGGCATGGGCGGCCTGGACCTGATCCGGCAACTGCGTACCCAGGGCAAGAGCTTTCCGATCCTGATCCTCACGGCGCGCGGCAACTGGCAGGACAAGGTCGAAGGCCTGGCCGCCGGCGCTGACGATTATGTGGTCAAGCCGTTCCAGTTCGAGGAGCTGGAGGCGCGGATGAACGCGTTGCTGCGCCGCTCCAGCGGTTTTACCCAGTCGACGATTGTCGCCGGGCCGCTGCTGCTGGACCTTAACCGCAAGCAGGCGTCCCTTGACGAACAACCCTTGGCGCTGACCGCCTACGAATACCGGATCCTCGAATACCTGATGCGTCATCATCAACAAGTGGTGGCCAAGGATCGATTGATGGAGCAACTGTATCCCGATGACGACGAACGTGATCCGAACGTCATCGAAGTGCTGGTGGGGCGTCTGCGTCGCAAACTCGAGGCCCCGGCCGGCTTCAAGCCGATCGACACCGTACGTGGCCTGGGTTACCTGTTTAACGAGCGCTGCCGTTGATTCGCTCGTTACGTGTGCGCCTGATGCTGGCGGCCGCGATCTTGGCCGTGTTGTTCATGCTCGCTTTACTGCCGGCGATGCAAGGGGCCTTCAGTCTGGCGTTGCAGGACTCCATCGAGCAGCGCCTGGCGTCGGACGTGACGACATTGATTTCGGCTGCGCGGGTCGACAACAACCGTTTGCTGATGCCCGCGCAATTGCCCGATGAGCGCTTCAACCTGACCGACAGCCGTCTGCTGGGTTACATCTATGACCGCGAAGGTCATCTGGTCTGGCGCTCACGCGCGTCGCAGGCAGAAAACATCAACTACCGGCCGCGCTACGACGGGCGCGGCAACGAGTTCGCAAGAATTCGCGAGGCCGATGGCCAGGAATTCTTTGTCTATGACGTCGAGGTCAAGCTGCTGGGGGGCAAGAGCGCGGCGTTCAGCATCGTCGCCTTGCAACCGGTGCGCGAATATCAACTGACCCTCGAAGGCCTGCGGGAAAACCTGTACCTGGGGTTTGGCGCCGCCTTGCTGGTGCTCCTGACCCTGCTCTGGTTTGGTCTGAGCTGGGGCTTGCGGGCGCTGCGGCGCTTGAGCCAGGAGCTGGATGAAATCGAAGGCGGCACCCGCGAAAGCCTCAGTGAACAGCACCCTCGGGAATTACTGCGCCTGACCGGATCCCTCAACCGCTTGCTCCACAGCGAACGCGAGCAGCGTAGCCGTTACCGCGATTCCCTGGATGACCTGGCCCACAGCCTGAAAACCCCGCTGGCGGTCTTGCAAGGGGTGAGTGAGGACATGGCGCAGCGTCCTGAGGAGCGGGATCAAGCGAGGGTCCTGCAATCGCAGATCGAGCGCATGAGCCAGCAGATCAGCTACCAATTACAACGCGCCAGCCTGCGCAAAAGCGGCCTGGTACGCCATCAGGTGCAACTGCGCCCGGTGCTGCAAAGCCTGTGTGACACCCTGGGCAAGGTTTACCGCGACAAACAGGTGGCGGTGACTTTCGATCTGCCGGACGAATGCGAGGTGCCCATCGAACAGGGTGCCTTGCTGGAGTTGCTTGGCAACTTGCTGGAAAACGCCTATCGACTGTGCCTGAGCCAGGTACGCATCACGCTGGACGAGGGCCTGGATGGGATTCGCGTGTGCATTGAAGATGACGGTCCGGGTGTACCGCCGGACCAGCGGGCGCGGATTCTGCAACGGGGAGAGCGCCTGGATCGCCAGCACCCGGGGCAGGGGATCGGGTTGGCGGTGGTCAAGGACATCATAGAAAGCTACGGTGCGCGGTTGACCCTGGGGGATTCGCCCTTGGGCGGGGCGGCGTTCAGGATTCATTTTCCTGCGGTGTGAGAGGCAGGGCAAAAGCCGCCCTCACCCTAACCCTCTCCCGGAGGGAGAGGGGATTGACCGAAGTGTGCTGAGAAAATGGGCGACCTGAAAAACCGTATTGATTATGGATTCAAAGCCGCTCTTTCAGGTCACAGTAAAACGCCAATATCCCCCGCTCGGTCCCCTCTCCCTCCGGGAGAGGGTGAGGGCTGGCTTTACGCTTTACCCTCCCTGCGCCCGATAAGCCCCCGGCGTCAACCCGGTCCACTTCTTGAACGCCCGATGGAACGCCGAAGGCTCGGAAAACCCCAATTGCTCGGCGATCTCCTGCAGCGACAGGTCCGCCCGTCCCAGATGATAAATCGCAATATCCCGACGCAGTTCATCCTTGAGGGCCTGAAAGCTGGTGCCTTCCTCCCGCAAGTGCCGACGCAATGTTTGCGCGCTGATGTGCAGATGCTGGGCCACGGCTTCCAGGTCCGGCCAGGGCGTGCGGTCGCGACTCAACAGACGACGTATCTGGCTGCTCAGGCTGTCGCCTTCATCCGGCCGTGACAACAGGTCGGCGGGCGAGCGTTCGAGGAAGTGTTTGAGGGTGCGCTCGTCCTGTAGCAGCGGCAAGTTCAGGTAGCGGTTGTGGAACAGCAGACTGCTGCTGGGCGCGTTGAACATCAGGGCGCAAGGAAACAGCAGATCATACTCGCCGCCATGGGCCGGCATCGGGTAGCTGAAAGTCACCTGTTCCAGGCGAATGCGCTGGCCGATCAGCCAACTGCCAAGACGGTGCCAGATCACCAGCAGGCATTCGCTCAAAAAGTGATCCGGATCCCACAGCTGCGAGTCATCCAGGCTCAAGCGTGCCATGTCGCCCTCGCGCGTCAGATGCCAGCGCGGCCCTTGGGGGAACAGGCCGTAAAACAGTAAACCGCGCTCCAGCGCCTTTTCCAGGGTGCGACAGTGGATCAGCGCGTGGCACATCATGGCAAAGGTGCCCCGTTTGCTCGGTCCTTCGGCAAATCCCAGGTATTCGTCATCCAGCGCCAGCCAGAGCATTTGCAGCAGCCGGGCGAATTGTTCCGGCGCAATGCGCGCGCGAGGTTCGGCGAGTAGTTCCGGAGTGATGCCCACTTGCTGCAACAGCCCCGAATAGTCATGGCCAGCCCGGCGCGCGCCCCCCAAGGCCGCGCGGGCGAAATGACTGGCGATGGTGCGTTCACGCATGCGGGGGCCTCGTGCATTGAGGGACCGATGGTAGCTATCGGGCTGCCGGCGAACAAGGCGGATATCCGCCAAATTGTAGGACGAGACCCGGGGAATGGGCGGAAATCCGCCAGCCTTTTTCGAGGCTGTCCCACCCACTGCAAAGCCCCAGGCCTTGTGTCTTACGGCCTGCAGGCTATTTCCATAAAGTGGCATGGCGCTTGCGATAGGAGAGGCAGAGCTGCCCGGTGCCGCTCGCCAAAACAAATCCCTCCAGTGCAGGAGGGTTCGCAATTCAGGTGTCGTGGGCAATGGCGGATCTTTGCCACGCGGGACTCTTGAGGAAACTTTGCAATGACGACTCGTCAGCCGTTCTACAAAACCCTGTATTTCCAGGTAATCGTTGCCATCGTTATCGGTATTTTGCTCGGCCACTTCTACCCGCAGACCGGTGTGGCCCTCAAACCACTGGGTGACGGCTTTATCAAGCTGATCAAAATGGTTATTGCCCCGATCATCTTCTGTACCGTGGTCAGCGGCATCGCTGGTATGCAGAGCATGAAATCGGTCGGCAAGACGGGTGGCTACGCGCTGCTGTACTTCGAGGTGGTTTCCACCATTGCCCTGTTGATCGGCCTGGTGGTGGTCAACGTCGTGCAACCGGGCGCCGGCATGCACATTGACGTCTCGACCCTGGACGCCTCCAAGGTAGCGGCCTACGTCACCGCCGGTAAAGACCAGAGCATTGTCGGCTTTATCCTCAACGTGATCCCGAACACCATCGTCGGCGCCTTCGCCAATGGCGATATCCTGCAAGTGTTGATGTTCTCGGTGATCTTCGGTTTTGCCCTGCATCGCCTGGGTGCCTATGGCAAACCGGTGCTGGACTTCATCGATCGTTTTGCCCACGTGATGTTCAACATCATCAACATGATCATGAAGCTCGCGCCAATCGGTGCCTTTGGCGCCATGGCATTCACCATTGGTGCCTACGGCGTGGGTTCCCTGGTGCAGCTGGGCCAGTTGATGATCTGCTTCTACATCACCTGCGTGCTGTTTGTGTTGGTCGTGCTGGGTGGCATCTGCCGTGCCCACGGTTTCAGCGTGCTGAAACTGGTGCGCTACATCCGTGAAGAGCTGCTGATCGTACTGGGGACTTCCTCGTCCGAGTCCGCACTGCCACGCATGTTGATCAAGATGGAACGCCTGGGGGCCAAGAAGTCGGTGGTAGGCCTGGTTATTCCGACTGGCTACTCGTTCAACCTCGACGGTACGTCGATCTACCTGACCATGGCCGCGGTGTTCATTGCCCAGGCAACCGACACGCACATGGACATCACCCACCAGATCACACTGTTGCTGGTGCTGCTGCTGTCATCCAAAGGCGCCGCCGGTGTGACCGGCAGTGGTTTCATCGTACTCGCCGCGACCTTGTCGGCAGTCGGCCACCTGCCGGTTGCCGGCCTGGCGCTGATCCTCGGTATCGACCGCTTCATGTCCGAAGCGCGGGCCCTGACCAACCTGGTCGGCAACGCAGTCGCGACCCTGGTTGTGGCCAAGTGGGTCAAGGAACTGGACACTGACAAGCTGCACAGCGAGTTGGCTTCAGGCGGTACCGGTATCTCCGAAACCCGTGAACTCGACGACTTGGGTGTGGCCGAAGGCCCGGCGCCAGCCCTCAAGTAACCGCTGAGGCCGTACAAAAAACCCATCTTCGGATGGGTTTTTTTATGCGTTGGATTACGGGGCGAGCACAACGGTCAGTGTCGATGAGGGTTACGGTAATTGCCGCTGCGGTCCAAGGCTGCCTACTCTGTATTCCATCGAAACGGAAACGGAGCTCCCATGTCAGGTCCCTTGGCGTCCCTCAAAGTGCTGGATTTCTCGACCTTGCTGCCTGGCCCGTTCGCCTCGCTGTTGCTGGCGGACATGGGCGCCGAGGTGCTGCGCATCGAATCCCCCACGCGCATGGACCTGTTGCGTGTATTGCCGCCGCATGACCGTGGCGTGTCGGCCAGCCACGCTTACCTCAATCGTAACAAGCGCAGCCTGGCGCTTGACCTCAAGCAGCCGCAAGCGCTGGACATTGTCCGGCAACTGGTGAAGGACTACGACATCCTCCTTGAACAGTTTCGACCCGGTGTCATGGAGCGCCTGGGCCTGGGGTATGAGGCGCTGAAGGCGATCAATCCGAAGCTGATTTACGTCTCCATCACCGGTTACGGCCAGACGGGTCCCTATAAGGATCGCGCCGGTCACGACATCAATTACCTGGCGGTGTCCGGCGTGGCCAGTTACACCGGACGGCGCGACAGCGGCCCGTTGCCGTTGGGTGTGCAAGTGGCGGATGTGGGCGGCGGCTCGCTGCACGCGGTGATCGGCCTGTTGGCGGCGGTGATCGCACGACAACAGAGCGGAGTGGGCCAGTATCTGGATGTGAGCATGACCGACTGTGCGTTTAGCTTGCATGCCATGGCGGGCGCTGCCTACCTGGCTTGCGGTGTGGAGCCGGAGATGGAAAGCCAGGTGCTCAATGGCGGCAGCTTTTATGACTACTACCACTCGCGGGACGGCCGTTGGTGGTCGGTGGGCAGCCTGGAACCGGCCTTTATGCAGCAGTTATGTACCGCGTTGGGGCGTCCGGAACTGGCGGCCCAGGGACTGTCGCCCAAACCCGAGCAGCAGCAGGCTCTCAAACAGGCGCTGCAGGTTGAGTTCGAGCGGCATAGCTTTGAGGAGCTGTGTGACATGTTTGCCGGGGTGGATGCTTGCGTGGAGCCGGTGCTCAGTCTTGGTGAAGCCTTGGAGCATCCGCAGTTGAAGGCCCGGCAGTTGGTCAGCCAGGTGCCCCGTGGGGATGGCTCGTCACAGGCGCAAATGGCTTGCCCGTTGAAGTTTTCCGAGGGCTTGCCGGTGCCGCAGCATATTGGGGTGGCGGTGGGGGCGCACAGTGATGAGGTGTTGGGGGCGCTGGGGTTTGATGCTCAGCGGATAGCCCAGTTGCGGGGTGCCAAAGTGGTGGGGTAGCGCCTGTTCTGGCCTCATCGCGAGCAAGCCCGCTCCCACATTTTGACCGCAATCCCCTGTGGGAGCGGGCTTGCTCGCGATGAGGCCAGAACAGATGCCGCAACCCTCACTCCACCCGAGTCTCCCCGGTAAACACCAAGGTTTCGCGACACTTTCGGCACAAATACCGCCGGCCTTGCCTCACCAGCCCATGGCGTTGGGCCGAAAACGGGAAGTCACTGTCGGCACACGGGCAGCGGTAGATATAGCGAGTTACCCGCCGACGCTGGATTTCATACGTGTGGCACCGATCAGGCGGCAGTTCGTACACACCGCGCATGATCAGCTGCCATTCCTCGCCATGGGGTTGGATTCGCTCGCCGAACAATTGGTGGGCAATCAGGTGCGCCACTTCATGGGCGACGGTCTGTTTGAGGAAGTGTTGGCTGTTTTCCCGGTACAACTGCGGGTTGAAGCGCAGCAGGTTCTCGTGCAAATGCGCGACACCGGCTTTCTGCCCGCGCAGCTTGAGGCTGACTTGGGGACGTTTGAAGCTTCGTTTGAAAAAGGATTCGGCTTGCAGGAAACAATCTTCGACGCGGGTATTGAGTTGCTCGGGCATGCTGTACATCTCTCCAGAGACATCCAGTATGCCGCATCGTGGGGTGTTTCCGAATCTGTCAGGCGCCGAATGGTCATGCATGACGCACAAAGCCACCTTGCGGTGGCTTCTCCTGCGATTCGATCCAGGTCAGCTGGTGTAGATCGGGCCGACACCCAAGCCCCAGACAATCACGGTAAACGCCATGATCGCCACCAGCACCACCAGGCCCACTGCCAGTACTGAGCTGGAAAACAGGAAGCCCTCATCCGGGTCGATGTTCATGAAGGTCGGCAACCCGACATACAGCAAGTACACGGTGTAGCAGATGGCAGCGGTACCGACGACCATCCCCAGCCACAAGTGTGGATAAAGCGCTGCCAGCCCGCCGATAAACAGCGGTGTCGCGGTGTAGGTGGCGAATGCGACGCAGCGCGCCATGTTGGGGGTTGCATCATAAGTGCGCGCCATCCAGTGAATAAAGGCACCCATGACCGCTACGCCACCGAGCATTGCGAGGTACGACATGATGGTCATCCACAATGCGCTTTCCTGGGTCAGCATGACCGGAGCGCGTTCGCCGATGACCCAGCCGACCTGGGTGGTGCCGATAAAGGCTGATACGGCCGGAATCGCCGCGAGAATCAGCGTGTGAGTGAGGTACATGTGGCTGATGCTTTCTTCCTTATCGCCACGAATTTCCCGCCATTCCTGATCGGGGTGAGTAAACAGCCCCACGACGTGATGGATCATGCCTGTCACTCCTGTCGTTATTACCATCGCCCCCCTGCGGAGCGCCCGCCGGCCAATTGGCCTGAAAGGTCTGGATATATGTGTGCGACCTTATGTCGCAGTATAGGAATGAATGACCGGAAAAACTGTGCGGCTTTAGAGCAAATCGCGCTGTAAACACGGGGCTTAATCGCGGTGAGGTCTGTAAGAAGCCCCCCACTGGGCCGGCGTCGCCCCGGCGGCGTTTTTTGCGTAAAATACCCGGCTTTTCGTCACACACCTTTCGCGGATCCTAGCGCCATGGGCACTCTTACAGTTAACCAGAACAAGCTGCAAAAACGCCTGCGTCGCCTGGCCGGTGAAGCCGTGGCTGATTTCAACATGATCGAGGAGGGCGACAAGGTCATGGTCTGCCTGTCCGGCGGCAAGGACAGCTACACCATGCTGGATGTGCTCATGCACCTGCAAAAGGTCGCACCGATCAGGTTCGAGATCGTCGCGGTCAATATGGACCAGAAACAGCCCGGGTTTCCCGAGGATGTGTTGCCGGCCTATCTCCAGGCATTGGGTATCGAATACCACATCGTCGAGAAAGACACCTATTCGGTGGTCAAGGAGTTGATCCCGGAGGGCAAAACCACCTGTTCGCTGTGCTCACGCCTGCGTCGTGGCACCTTGTACACCTTTGCCGATGAAATCGGCGCGAACAAAATGGCTCTCGGTCATCATCGCGATGACATCGTCGAAACCTTCTTTCTCAACATGTTCTTCAACGGCTCTCTGAAGGCCATGCCGCCCAAGCTGCGGGCCGATGACGGGCGCAATGTGGTGATCCGCCCACTGGCGTATTGCAACGAGAAGGACATCCAGGCCTATTCCGACTTCAAGCAATTCCCGATCATTCCCTGCAACCTCTGCGGCTCCCAGGAGAACCTGCAGCGCCAGGTGGTCAAGGAGATGCTCCAAGAATGGGAGCGCAAGACGCCAGGGCGTACCGAAAGCATCTTCCGCAGCCTGCAGAATGTGATTCCGTCGCAACTGGCTGATCGCAACCTGTTCGACTTCAGCAACCTGCGTATCGATGAAAGCGCGGCATCGCGTTTCGTCAATGTGGTGAACCTCTGAGGCTTTTCAACGCTCTGACTGACGGCGCTCCTGGGCGCCGTTTTCATTTCAACCGGTAGGAGAGGGCATGCGCGATTACAAGTGGCTGCACGAATATTGTCTGAATCGTTTCGGTTCAGTGGCCGAGCTGGAAGCGCACCTGCCCGTGCCCAAGACGCCGGCGCAGTTGCGCAAGATCAGCGCTGACCGTTACCTCTCGACGCTCTCGCTGCGGGTGTTTCGCGCCGGGCTCAAACACAGCGTGGTAGACGCCAAGTGGCCGGCGTTCGAGCAGGTGTTTTTCGGTTTCGATCCGCAAAAAGTCGTGTTGATGGGCGCCGAGCACCTGGAGCGACTGATGCAGGATACGCGCATCATCCGGCACCTGGGCAAGCTCAAGAGCGTGCCGCGCAATGCGCAGATGATCCTCGATATCGAGCAGGAAAAGGGCAGCTTTGGCGCCCTGATCGCCGACTGGCCGGTGACCGATATCGTCGGCCTGTGGAAATACCTCAGCAAGCACGGTCATCAGTTGGGCGGACTCTCGGCGCCGCGCTTTTTGCGCATGGTCGGCAAGGACACCTTTGTACCGAGCTACGATGTGGTGGCAGCGCTCAATGCGCAGAACATCGTCGACAAGGTACCCAGCAGCCTGCGCGATCTGGCGACCGTGCAGGGCGCGTTCAACCAGTGGCACGCCGAGAGTGGGCGGCCGATGTGCCAGTTGTCGATGATGTTGGCCTACACCGTCAATCACTGACCGCACGGGTGAGGAGGAGTATCCCGTAGATAGGTCTTGAATCTTGCCGAGCAAGCGCACATCTCAAGCCATAAGTTACCCCGTAGCAGTTGTCGAGCTTGCTCGGTGAGATTCAAGGCGCTATCTACCCAGGCTTCGCGAAACCTTCAGGCCGGTTGGCCTTCCCCCGCCAACCGCCGATCCAGCTGGAACCGCCAGCGTACGTACAGCAGCGCGGTGCAGAAGACCGTCAGGCTCGCCAGCATTTCCAGCACGCCAAACCACTGTCGGTTCGGGTCGTAGGCGGCCAACGCGCCTTTGATGAAGTACAGGTTGACCACAAAACAGGTCCATGAATGCCCGCGTGCGCTGCCCAGGATCATCCCCGGCGCGAGGATCAGCAGCGGCACCAGTTCGATCAGCAGGATGACCCAGGGCCGTGCACCGTGCAGGTCGGCAACCAGCAGGTAGTAGCCACACAGCAAGCCCACCAGGCCGAAAAACGCCAGCAGGCTCAACGCTCGCGCCACTTTGACCCGTGGCTCCAGCCAGGCCTGGGGCGGCAGGATCTTAGGCTTCCTGGCCACGGCCGCTCTCCAGTTTCATCGCCGTGCTTGCCAGGCGCAGGCCGAGGGCGCGGCACAGGGCAATTTCATGCCGGTCCAGGACGCGCTTGCCGTCGGCGCCGGAGTGATGGCTGGCGCCGTAGGGCGTACCGCCGCCCTGGGTGTCGAGTAAGGCCTGTTCGCTATAGGGCAGGCCGGTGATCAACATGCCGTGGTGCAGCAGCGGCAGCAGCATCGACATCAAGGTGGTTTCCTGGCCGCCATGCAAACTCGCGGTCGACGTGAAGACGCCGGCCGGTTTGCCGACAAGCGCGCCGGTCAGCCACAGATTGCTGGTGCCGTCGAGAAAGTACTTCAGCGGCGCGGCCATGTTGCCAAAGCGCGTCGGGCTGCCCAGGGCCAGGCCCGAGCAGTTCTTCAGGTCGTCGAGGCTCGCGTACAGCGCGCCTTCTGCCGGAATGCTCGGCGCGATGGCCTCGCATTCGGTGGAGATGGCTGGAACGGTGCGCAATCGTGCTTCCAGGCCGGCTTGTTCGATGCCTCGGGCAATCTGTCGGGCCATTTCGCTCACCGAGCCGTTGCGGCTGTAATACAGCACCAGAATGTAAGGCGCGCTCACGGCAATATCTCCAGGATATTTTCCGGCGGGCGACCAATCACGGCTTTATCGGCGGTTGCCAGGATCGGCCGTTCCATCAACTTCGGATGTTCGGCAATGGCTGCGATCAACTGCGCGTCGCTGAGGCTTGCGTCAGCCAGGTTGAGGGTTTTGTACTCCTCTTCGCCGGTGCGCAACAGTTGCCGGGCGCTGACCCCAAGCTTACCGAGCAAGGCCTTCAACTGCGCGGCGTCCAGCGGGGTTTCCAGATAACGCACCACGGCAGGCGTCAAGCCGCGGGCTTCCAGCAGTTCGAGCGCACCGCGGGATTTCGAGCAGCGCGGGTTGTGATAAAGCGTCAGATCGGTCATGTGCGGGTCGCATCTTGCGTAAGGTGGCGGGTATTCTACCTGCGCTGCGGGTTGTCCTTAAACCGTAAGAGGCGATAGGCCGCAGCCCTTGTTCATTTTTTGCAAAGGATTTCCCCATGACACGGCGACTGATAGGCGCGTTGGCAGTGCTCACTACCCTGCTGCTCAGCGGCTGCGGCAATGATTACGGCGTCGACCAATATGGCCAGAAAGTGGCGTCCGAGCGCGTCGACAAGCAATGGCTGGTGATCAATTACTGGGCCGAGTGGTGCGGTCCCTGCCGTATCGAAATCCCCGAACTCAACGCTCTGGCCGAGCAGTTGAAAGGGCAGCCGGTGAGCGTGTTCGGGGTCAACTTCGATAATGTGCAGGGTGAAGAACTGAAGAGTGCCAGTGAAAAGCTGGGTATCAAGTTCACCGTGCTGGCGCAGAACCCCGAGGCGATTTTCGATATCCCGCGCAGTGAAGCGTTGCCCGTGACCTACATCATTGATGACAAGGGCAAAGTGCGTGAGCAGTTGTTGGGCGAACAGACAGCGGCCGGGGTGATGGCCAGGCTCAAGGCCTTGCGGGGATGAGCGGGTGGAGGGGCGCCTATCCGTTGCTGCGGTAACGGATCGGCGCTTCGACTCAATTGCACCGCAATCCTCAGAGCGCCGCTTTCTCCGGCACCGGCAAATGACTCGCCCCCAGCACCGCGGGTAAAATGCCCGCCCTTAAATCATTGCCGCTCGGCTGCTGGTACAGGCTCAAGCCAAACTCCGGCAGCACCGCCAGCAGGTAATCGAAGATATCGCCCTGGATGCGCTCGTAGTCGCCCCACGCCGTGGTACGGGTAAAGCAGTAGATTTCCAGCGGAACACCTTGGGCAGAGGTCTGCATCTGGCGGACCATGCAGGTCATATTGGGCTGGATGTCCGGATGGCTTTTCAGATAGGCCAGGGCGTAGGCACGGAAGGTGCCCAGATTGGTCATGCGCCGCCGGTTCGCCGATAGCTGCGCACTGTGGCCCTGAGCCTCGTTCCAGGCTTTCAACTCCGCCTGCTTGCGGCTGACGTAGTCGGTCAGCAGATGGACCTGGGTCATGCGCGTTTCTTCGTCATCGCGCAGGAAACGCACGCCGGCCGCATCGATATACAGGCTGCGCTTGATCCGCCGCCCGCCCGAGGCCTGCATGCCACGCCAGTTCTTGAAGGACTCGGACATCAGGCGCCAGGTAGGAATGGAGACGATGGTCTTGTCAAAATTCTGCACCTTGACGGTGTGCAAAGTGATGTCGACTACATCGCCATCGGCACCGACCTGGGGCATTTCGATCCAGTCACCCACGCGCAGCATATCGTTGCTGGTCAATTGCACGCTGGCGACAAATGACAGCAGGGTGTCTTTATAGACCAACAGAATCACCGCCGACATGGCTCCCAGGCCAGACAGCAGCAGTAACGGCGAACGGTCGATCAAGGTCGCGACGATGATGATGGCGCCAAAGATGAACAGCACCATTTTTGCCAGCTGCACGTAACCCTTGATCGAGCGCGTGCGGGCATGTTCGGTACGCGCATAGATATCCAGCAGGGCGTTGAGCAGTGCGCTCAAGGCCAGCACCTGGAACAGAATGGTGAACGCCAGGGCCACGTTGCCGATGAACAGCGCGCTGGTCTTGCCCAGTCCCGGTACCAGATGCAGGCCGAACTGAATCACCAGCGACGGGGTCATTTGCGCCAGGCGGTGGAAAACTTTGTTGTGCCGCAGGTCATTGAGCCAGTGCAGCGCGGGTTGGCGGCCGAGCAGTTTAACGGCGTGGAGGATCAGGTAGCGTGCCACCCGACCGACAATCAGTGCCACCACCAGCAACACCAGCAGAGCCAGGCTTGAATGCAGCAGCGGGTGTTGGTCCAGGGCGCCCCAGAGGTCCTGGATGTTGAGCCAGAGCTGTTTGATATCCATGGATAAACGCAATTCTTCTGTAAGACATGACGGGGCAATTAGAGCACTGAAGTGCTGCAAAGTTGTGGTTGTAGACAAATCACCTCACAAAAAACTATCCGATTGTCATTGTTCGCGTAAAGAAACTCGGCCTCGGCGCCCGAAACCGTTACCCTATGCAGCTGTTTTTTTGTATTTCTTCGAGGTAGCACCCGTGTTTTCCCAATTCGCCCTGCACGAACGCCTGCTCAAAGCCGTGGCCGAGCTTAAATTTGTCGAGCCTACGCCTGTGCAAGCAGCGGCCATCCCGCTCGCGCTCGAAGGGCGTGACCTGCGGGTGACGGCTCAAACCGGGAGCGGCAAGACCGCCGCTTTCGTGCTGCCCATCCTCAATCGCCTGATCGGCCCCGCGAAAGTCCGTGTCAGCATCAAGACCCTGATCCTGCTGCCTACCCGCGAGCTGGCCCAGCAGACCCTGAAGGAAGTGGAACGCTTTTCGCAGTTCACCTTCATCAAGGCCGGCCTGATTACCGGCGGCGAAGACTTCAAGGTCCAGGCCGCCATGCTGCGCAAGGTGCCGGACATCCTGATCGGCACGCCCGGCCGGATGATCGAGCAACTGAACGCCGGCAACCTCGACCTCAAGGAAGTCGAAGTGCTGGTGCTCGACGAAGCCGACCGCATGCTCGACATGGGCTTTGCCGACGACGTGCAGCGCCTGGTGGAAGAATGCGTCAACCGCCAGCAGACCATGTTGTTCTCCGCCACCACCGGCGGTTCGACCTTGCGCGAAATGGTCGCCAAGGTCCTGAACAACCCGGAACACTTGCAGGTCAATAATGTCAGCGATCTGAATGCGACCACGCGCCAGCAGATCGTTACCGCCGACCACAATGTGCACAAGGAACAGATTCTCAATTGGTTGCTGGCCAATGAGACCTACCAGAAGGCCATTGTCTTCACCAACACCCGGGCCATGGCCGACCGTATCTACGGCCGCCTGGTGGCGCAGGAGTACAAGGCGTTTGTCCTGCACGGCGAGAAAGACCAGAAGGACCGCAAACTGGCCATCGACCGCCTGAAGCAGGGCGGCGTGAAGATCCTGGTGGCGACCGACGTGGCTGCGCGTGGTCTCGACGTGGATGGCCTGGACATGGTGATCAACTTCGACATGCCGCGCAGCGGCGACGAATACGTGCACCGTATCGGGCGTACCGGCCGCGCCGGCAACGATGGCCTGGCCATCTCGTTGATCTGCCATGGCGACTGGAACTTGATGTCGAGCATCGAGCGCTACCTGAAGCAATCCTTCGAGCGCCGTACCATCAAGGAAGTCAAAGGTACCTACACCGGGCCGAAGAAGGTCAAGGCGTCGGGCAAGGCGGTGGGCGTGAAGAAGAAAAAGGTCGACGCCAAGGGTGACAAGAAAAAGGCCGGCGGCAAGTCGCCGACCAAGCGCAAGATTGCCAACCGGCCGAAAACCGACAACCTGTCGCTGGTCAGCAAGGACGGCATGGCGCCGCTCAAGCGCCGCAAGCCGGAAGCCCCGGCTGCCGAGTAATACCGGCAGGCCCCAAAAAAACCGGACAATGTCCGGTTTTTTTATGCGTTCACTTCCGGGTTTCGGCGGCGGCTTCTTTCAACTCTTTCAGCCGAGCATCGATCAGCTGACATTTGTCGGGAAACTTCGCGCTTTCGGTGTCCAGGTCCATTTGCTGCAACTCATCGTTGATTTCCTTGGCTTTGGTCGGGTTCTGCTGGGTGAGTGTGGTGACTTCCTTGGCCAACTGCTCACGCTTGATCGTGGCTTCTTCCGGGGTGCAGGCCCACGCGGGCAGGGCGCCGAGCAGGGCTGCGGCGACAGCCAGTTGCACTAGGGTTTTCATCGTTCAACTCTCCGTGGCGGTGATAGTCGGTTGAGGGTGCGGGCTGGCAGAAAGTTCAGTGCGATGACGTCCGTCCACCCGGCTGAACGGCGGCAGACCCCGTGTGTCACACCTTTGGAAGGGCAACGTATCGGTATGCCTAAAGGAGGAATCAGGATGACGACTTACAACTGGGATTTGATCGAACGCCTGCTGCACGAAGTGCAGAACGGCGAGGGCAGCTTTGCCCCACGTAAATATGCCGAGCAGGAAGCGGCTGACAAGGCCGCGGCCGATGAGCCGACCGGCAATCTGGATGCGCTGAAAAAGACCGCCGCGGATTACGAAGCGCTGTTATTCAAGCGCGGGTTTATCGAGTCTCGCCCTGAGGAAGAAGGTGGCAATGGGGAGAACTTTATCCTGACTCCCCTCGGTGCGCAGTTGCTGGCGCTGATTGACAGCTCCATTCCAGGCAATGACCACCCGCGACAGGTGCTGGATGAACAGGTGGATGCGCTGGATCCGACGACGTTTGCGCAGGTGGCGTCCAAGGCTGCGATTGCCTGAAGGCCCGTGGCGGGCGCCTGCGGTTAGCCGTTGACGGGCGTGGCGCCTTTCAGGCATTGGAGTGCCTGAAAGTCGCTGCGCACTTTACTGATCTGTTGCGTCAGTTTTTGTCGTTGTCGCACGCTACTTTCGGCCATCAGATCGACCAACAGGCTGCGGGCCTCGGCTTCGGTGCGAGCGTAGGCTCGGCGATAGTCCGCGGTCCACAGGCTTTCGCGATCCACCAGCAGTTGCTCCATCCTGCGCGGGAAATCACGGCTGGCGCGTTGTTGCACCGCGGCAATGAACTGCGACTGCCAATGGGCACGATTGCCGATCCATTGCTGGTTCTGCGCGCCCAAGGCGACTGACCAGGCGGTGACGCGATTTTGCTGGCTGGCGCTTAATGGGCCCAGCCAGCTTTCCAGGCGTTTGCTCATGCGCTCGGCACGTTCTTTTATCTGCTGTTCCAGCGGGGGATCAAGGTATTCGTGTTGACGTTTGCGCAGGTCTTTGGCCAGCGCTTCGCTCATCTCTCGGACTTGTTGAGCGTCCAGGCTGCGCAGCAACTCGATGGCTGACGGAGTGATTTCGCGGGCGACTGCGGCGATGGCTTGCTTGGCTTCGGCGGTACGGGTTTGAAGCGCGGCGTCCGTCACCTGATTGCCTGCGACCATCTGCTGCAGGCGGTCAAGCCAGTCCAGATAGCCGGGTAATTGGGTGGTGCAATGCCAGGCCAGGTGATCCTCGAGTGTGTCGTTGAACCAGCTCTTTTGCCCGGCGTTCATGTCCAGGTAGTCGTCGAGGGTCCACGGAATGATCAGGTCGAGGTTGCGGTAGGCCAGGCCTACGCGGTTGCAGCCGGCGAGCACGATGCTCAGGATCAGCAAGACCATCAGGAGGTTCAACCGACGCAACATGGGCGAATCCTTGCGCAGACGTGATTAGTTCATCCGAACTCGCCAGGGACGCAACAGTTCAGTCCGTTAATAAAACGACTGCTCGGCCTTCAAGGTCAACAGTCCATCACATTGCGAATTATGTCCGGAGTAAGCCGAACAGTCGCTGCCGCTGAGGCTGGAATCGCTGTAGATCAGGTCCAGGTCAATGCCCAGCCAGGGCCGGGAAAATTTCACGGACCAATCGCTGAAACTGCGAATGGAGCCATCTTCGACCGATACCGGGCTGCCCAATTGATGGGTGGTGTATTGCATGCTGACGCCGATCCCGAAGGGTTGGGTGCCGCCGAGGTCGGCGAATAGCGTACTGTCCCGGCGATCCGGGTCATTGCCCAGCGACACGCCGAAACGATTGCCCAGAACGGTCAGGCCGCCGTAGAACGCCTGGCTGTCGAGTGGGCTCAGCCTGGGATAACTGTATTGAATCATGCCTAGCTCATAGCCCAGGGTCTGATCGAAGGGGCGCTTGAAGCCCATGTAGGAGTCGACCTCGAGTTTACTCGCGGGAGAGAGGCCCATGCTTGGGGAAAACTGGCCGAAGTACAGACCGCTGGCATGGGAAAGATCGAGACCGCCATGGAACGAATTACTGCCGGGGGAGGTGGGTTGTACCAGGCCTTGGGCCATGCTGCGGCTGGGGGTGGTGCCCAACTTCAAGTCGAAGTCGCCCCATTCACGCTGGAAAACCTGCGCTTCGGCAAGTGGGCTGGCGAGCAGGGCGCTGACCAGGAAAATGCAGGGCTTTAGCACGCTTCACTCCATTAAAAGCGAGGAGCTGGAACAGGGGAACCGGGCAGATGCCCGTTCTAGACGTGTGCAAGCATACCGGCGAAAGCCAGGAGATGAGGCCCGTTCGTCGATTGGTGCACTGCGGGATGAGTCAGGAGGGGTGTTGCGGGCTCCAGTCCTAGCGCTTTGAAAGGCAAAGCGCTTAGGGACCAGGTGTTATGCGCACGCGGTATTTTCAGCTTACTTTTTGCCCAGGGTGATCTGCTTGGACGGGCCGAATGTCTGGCCGCTCACGCCTTTGGCAATTTGCTGGATTTCACCGCCGGACTTCAGGAAGGCAGCAATTTGGTTGTTGATCGATTCGCTGGTTTCAACGGCGGGAGCTGGCTTTGCTTTGCTATTGGATGCTTTTACGCGCATGGCGGCCACTAACCTATAGAAAATTAACTTGGCCAAGCATCGTACATGAAATGCTTGACAATTGCTTGGTAAATATCCCCCGGGAATAAACCGGGCTGTTAAAGCACGCCCGCTTTGATAGTTGAAATAAACTGCCTAACTCGCTGTTTTAAATGGGAACGCCACGCTAAAAAAGCGCAATTGGAACTGTCGGGACCCGGCCGCTTGACCTGACGAGCGGGAGGCTTGCGGAGAACGGGCTGGGCTCCCCACGATTTTTCAGCGTCGCAGGCCTGGACAGGGGACCGCTGCCGCCAAGTCGGGTAGAATGTCGCCCACGCAATGAGGGTATTGGAAATGGCTTTAGTCGGGCGCTACAACAGTTTGCAAGTGGTTAAACACACTAACTTTGGTTTGTACCTTGACGGTGCGCAAGATGGCGAAATTCTCTTGCCTAACCGTTATATTCCCAAAGATATTCCCAGTGAAGATGAAGACTGGCTTAACGTTTTTATTTACCTGGACAGCGATGACAAACTTATCGCCACCACTGAAAAACCGAAAGTGCAGGTGGGTGAGTTTGCCAGCCTGAAAGTAGTTGAAGTCAACAGTATCGGCGTATTCCTCGACTGGGGGCTGCCCAAGGACCTGTTGCTGCCCTACTCCGAGGAAAAACGCCAACTGACGGCTGGTGAATACTGCGTGGTGCATGTTTACCTCGATAAACACACCAAGCGCATCACCGCCACCGCGCGCCTTGATCGCTACCTGGACAAGACCCCGGCCAATTACACGGTAGGCCAGGAAGTCGATTTGCTAGTGGCCGAAGCCACCGATATGGGCTTCAAGGCCATCATCAACAACAAGCACTGGGGCTTGATCCACAAGAACGAAGTGTTCAAGTTTCTGCGGCCAGGCAAGGAAGAGAAGGGCTATATCAAAGAGATTCGTACCGACGGCAACATCAGCCTGAGTCTGCAACCGGTGGGCGAACAAGCCGCCTCCAGCCTGAACTCGAAGATCCTCGCCAAGTTGCGTGATAACAACGGTACTTTGCCGGTCAGCGACAAAAGCGATCCGGCGCTGATCAGCAGTCTGTTCGGCGTCAGCAAGGGCAACTTCAAGAAGGCCATTGGCGCCCTTTACAAGCAAGGCCAGATCGTGATTCATGCAGACCGCATTGAACTAAGCTGATGGCGCGTGCGGGCGCATATTGGCTCTTGCACAGTCTCCGCGCCTTCAGCTAAGGGCGAACCTCCTGTGGCAAGGATGAACAACCTCCTGTGGCGAGGGGGCTTGTCTGTGGCGAGGGGGCTTGTCCCCCGTTGGGCTGCGCAGCAGTCCTCAAACCTGCCACCCCGGTTTGCCTGGATCAACCC
>NZ_JCAXED010000023.1:0-56253 GCF_059758795.1 Pseudomonas sp. GQ91 | reverse complement strand
GCCAGCAACAGCCCGCTCAGGCTCATGGCCGAGACCGCCACGGCGGCGCAACACAGGGAACGGATACCACGACGACGATTCATACGGTGACTCCTTGTTGTTTTTTTGAGAGTTCGTAGCACTGCGGTAGAGCAAAAAGTGTTTATTACCCGGCAAATCGATGGCAGGTTTTTCCGGCCACATCGACCTCAATCGCCAGTACCGCGCCATCCAACGGGTGATCCAATGGACTGGCGGCGCTGGTGATGTACAAGGTGCTGAGGTTCGGGCCGCCGAATACGCAGCTGGTCGGGCGACTGACTGGCAGCTCGATCACACGCTCGACTTCACCCTCCGGGGTCAGGCGCAGCAAGCAACTGCCGTCCCAGCGCGCGTTCCAGATATAACCCTCAGCGTCCATTGCCGAACCATCCGGACCACCACGTGCGTGCGGCCCGAACCACACTGCCGCGCGGCCAAGTTGGCCGTCGGCATGGATCGAATATTGATACAGCGTGCCGTCCAGGCTGTCGCCGAAGTGCACCTGAGTAGCCTCATCGTTCCAGAGCAAGGTGTTGGGGATCCCCAGACCTTGCAGTAAGCGCGTGACCCGCGCATCGGCATCCACGCGAAACAAGCCACCGGAACGGCGCAACACGGGCAAGTCTTCGCCATGTTCGCCGATGTTGTTCTGCATGGTGCCGAGCCACAGCCGCCCCTGGGCATCGCAGCGAGCTTCATTGCCACGATTGCCCGGTTGCGGGTCGGCCACACACAGCAAGGTCAAGCGCGGCGCGTGTTGCTCCGAGGCCAGATCAAGGCGATACACGCCGCTGCTCATGGTCACCAGCGCATCACCGCTGGCACATGGGATAAACGCCGACGCATGCTCGGGCAGTTGCCAGACCAGCAGGCTGTCGCCGATCAGGCGCAGCGCCTGTTTGCCGGCGATATCCACCCAATACAACGCCTGGCTGGGCGCGTCCCAGAACGGCCCTTCGCCCAATTGCGCGCGATGTGCGGTGACAGCGTTACACGACATGAAGCCTCCTGGATTATTGTTGTTCTCAGGTGCACGTTTTCAAGTAGCGAGTGCGGCCCGCCCTAAAGCGCTTCGCGGCTTGGCACGCCATCCACCAACCGCTGAATGCGCAGCGGATTAGTATTTTTCAACGCGTCAGGCAGCAAGCTGTCAGGGTAGTTCTGGAAGCACACGGGGCGTAGGAAACGGTCGATCGCCAGCGTGCCTACCGAGGTGCCGCGGGCATCGGACGTGGCCGGATAGGGTCCGCCGTGCACCATCGAATCGCAGACCTCGACCCCGGTCGGATAACCGTTGAGCAGAATGCGGCCGACCTTGTGTTCAAGCAAGGGCGTCAGCTCGGCAAATTGCGCCAGGTCCGAAGGTTCACCAATGATCGTCGCCGTCAGTTGACCGTGCAGGCCGTGCAAGGCCGCGCTGAGTTGCGCCTGGTCGGCGACTTCGACGAACACCGTGGTCGGGCCGAACACTTCTTCTTGCAACACTTCATCGCCATTGATCAACAAGCTGGCATCCGCCTTGAACAACTGTGGCTGGGCCTGATTGCCCGCTTGGGCATTGCCGGCCAAGTGCTGGATACCAGAATGCGCCAGGAGTTTTTCCAGGCCCTTGCCATAGCTGTTCAAGGTGCCCGCGTTGAGCATGGTCTGGGCCGGTTGATCACCGATCAGTTGCGCCACCTGTTGGGTGAACGCCGTGAACTGTGGCGAAGCAATGCCGATCACCAGGCCCGGATTGGTGCAGAACTGGCCGCAGCCCTGCACCACCGAGGCGGTCAAATCACGGGCCACGGTTTCCGCCCGCGTCTGCAGCGCCTGCGGCAGCACGATGACCGGGTTGATGCTGGACATCTCGGCAAACACCGGGATCGGTTGCGGACGTGCCGCCGCCATGTCGCACAAGGCACGCCCGCCTTTGAGCGAACCGGTGAAACCGACCGCCTGGATCGCCGGGTGCTTGACCAGCGCTTCACCGACGCCGCCGCCGAAGATCATGTTGAATACACCGTCCGGCATCCCCGTGGCATGGGCCGCACGCAAGATCGCGTCGGCCACCTGTTCTGCGGTCGCCATGTGCCCGCTGTGAGCCTTGAACACCACCGGACAGCCAGCGGCCAACGCGGCGGCGGTGTCGCCACCGGCCGTGGAAAAGGCCAGGGGAAAGTTGCTGGCGCCGAACACCGCCACCGGGCCCAGGCCGATGCGGTACTGACGCAGATCGGGACGCGGCAGCGGCTGCCGCTCAGGCAATGCCTTATCAATCCGCGCACCGTAGAAATCACCACGCCGCAGCACCGTGGCGAACAGACGCATCTGGCCGCTGGTACGTCCGCGCTCACCTTTGATACGCGCGGCGGGCAGCGCGGTTTCGCGGCAGACCAGCTCGACGAAGTCATCGCCCAACGCATCCAGTTCATCCGCCACCGCGTCCAGAAATTGCGCACGTCGCTGCGCACTCAGCGCCCGGTAGGCGGGGTAAGCCACTGCGGCAGCCTTGGCCGCCGCATCCACTTCCTGCTCGGTGGCCTGGTAAAAGACGTGAGGCAAGGTGTCGCCGGTGCTGGCATCGACGCTCTGCAGCGTGACACTGCCCGTAGCGCTGCGTTGCCCGCCGATGTAGTTGTGGCCGAGAAACTGGGTCATATGGGTCTCCTTAAAGCGGATTGACGTTGCCGGGTTCAAACACGGCATCGACAAGCTCGATACCGTTGATCAACGGTGCGCCGAATTCGGCTTGGCTGATTTCGAACACGTCCCCCGGTTGGGTACGTATACCGTCGGCAAATGACAGGGTGGCGGTGCCGAAAAAGTGAATGTGTACATCGCCCGGCTTGAGGAACTGACGGTATTTGAAATGGTGGTACTCGAGGTTTTCCAGGCTATGGCACATGTTCGCTTCGCCACTGAGGAATTCGTTTTCCCAGAGCGTCTGGCCGTCGCGCACAATGCGGCTGGTGCCGGCCAGATGCCGGGGCAACTCACCGACCCGCAACTCCGGACCGTAACTGCAACTGCGCAGTTTTGAGTGAGCCAGGTACAGGTAATTCTTGCGTTCCATCACGTGATCGGAAAACTCATTGCCTACCGCAAACCCCAAGCGGTATGGCTGGCCATCCTGGCCGATCACATACAGGCCGCCAATCTCCGGTTCTTCGCCAGCGTCTTCGGCAAACGGCGGCACCGGGAACGGCTGGCCTGGGCGCACGACAATACTGCCGTCGCCCTTGTAGAACCATTCCGGCTGCACCCCGGCCTGGCCAGGCGCCGGTCTACCGCCCTCCACGCCCCATTTGAAAATGCGCATGGTGTCGGTCATCGCGCTCTCGTCACCGGCTTGCTGATGCATCTTGTCACGCGCCGAGGCGCTGCCCAGGTGGGTCAGGCCGGTACCGCTGACCAGCATGTGCGCAGGGTCCGGATGGTCCAATGGTGGCAGAATTTTCAGCGCGGCCAACAACCCGGCGTAGTCATGACTGTCACCCAGGCCGAGGGTCTGTACTTGCTGCTGCAAACCAACCCCCGCCTCGATCGCCGCCAGCGCCAATTCGCGAGTGCTGCGGGCGTGCTGCACTTCACGCACCAGACTGCCTTCAACTACGCCTACCCGGCGCTCGCCGTTATGCAATTCGAACTGAACTAAACGCATGAATCTTCTCCTGTTAATCGATTAAGTCCGTGTTGCGCCGCGCGCACTGGCGGCAAACTGCTCGGCCGGCAGCACGTGCCTGCGCTCCAACAACCGATACACCACACCGGTCAGCAGCAGACCGAACACCATCACGCAAGACAGGAAGTACAAGCCCGAAGACAGGGAGCCGGTGTATTCCTTGAGCGCGCCGATCACAAACGGACCGATATACCCCCCGAGATTGCCCACCGAATTGATCAACGCAATGCCCGCCGCCGCACTGGCGCCGGCGAAGAAACGCCCGGGCAAGGTCCAGAACACCGCGGTGCAGGAAAACAGCGCAAACGCCACCAGGCACAACGCCGCCAATTGCAGCACCGGCACGCTCAGCCAGGCACTGAGGAACAAGCCGATCGCGCCCAGCACGTAGAGCACCGCCAAGTGTCCATAGCGATCGTTCAGGCGATCGGAACTGCGCGGAATGATCAACAAGCCGATAATTCCGAAGATATACGGCACCGACGATACGAAACCGGTAGTCAAGTCGCTGCCGCCAAACTGCTTGATCAAGGTCGGCAACCACAGCCCCAGCCCGTAGATACTCAAGGTCACCGGCAGATAAAACAGCGCCAGCAGCAACACACGCATGTCCTTGAGCGCATGCAGCGGATTGCCATGTCGAGTCTGGCCATAAGCTTGCAGGTCCTTGCTCAGCTCACCGGCCAACCAATCCTTCTCGGACTGGTTCATCCATTTGACCTGCTGCGGGCCATCCGGCAAGTAACGCAGCACCGGCCAGGTCAGGAGGATCGCCGGCATGCCGATCACGATGAACAACCATTGCCAGCCGTGCAGACCGAGAATTCCGTCCATGCCCAGCAGGCCGCCGGACACCGGCCCGGTGATCATCATCGCGATGGGTTGGGAGAGGATAAACAACCCAAGGATCTTGCCGCGATGGCGCACCGGAAACCATTGGGTGATGTAGTAGAGAACGCCCGGAAAGAACCCGGCCTCGGCCGCGCCCAGCAAAAAGCGCATCACATAGAAGCTATGAGGTCCTTGGACGAAAGCCATGCCGATGGTGATCGCGCCCCAGGTAATCATGATCCGCGCAAACCAGCGGCGGGCGCCGAAACGATCGAGCATCAGGTTGCTGGGGATTTCAAACAGGAAGTAACCAATAAAGAACAGCCCTGCCCCCAGGCCATAGGCCGCGTCGCCGATGCCGACGTCGGCGCCCATGTGCAACTTGGCAAAGCCCACGGCAGAACGATCCACGTAGGCGATCAGATACAGCAAGATCAGGAAGGGAATCAGTTTCAGCGTGATGCGACGTATAAGCCGCAGTTCCTGGCTCATGAGATCGATCTCCGATTGTTGTTTTTATAGAAGCTGCGGGGACGCCTCTCGCGGAAAACCGCCAGGGTCATACCTCAGTCAAAACCGACTATATAGTAATACTATTTACTCAACAACACTTCCAAACCGAAGATTTTGCGCTTATGTTAGCGCCATAGAGAACATATAGTCATACAATAAGAGAGTTGATCATGTCTGATAAAAAAACCGGCCTGCGCTCCGCCCAGTGGTTTGGTACCGCCGACAAAAACGGCTTCATGTACCGCAGCTGGATGAAGAACCAGGGGATTGCCGATCACCAGTTCCATGGCAAGCCGATTATCGGCATCTGCAACACCTGGTCGGAGCTGACGCCCTGCAACGCGCACTTCCGCCAGATTGCCGAGCACGTGAAACGCGGCGTGATCGAGGCCGGCGGTTTTCCTGTCGAGTTTCCGGTGTTCTCCAACGGCGAATCGAATCTGCGCCCCACCGCGATGCTCACCCGCAACCTGGCCAGCATGGATGTCGAGGAAGCCATTCGCGGCAACCCGATTGACGGCGTGGTGTTGCTGACCGGCTGCGACAAAACCACCCCGGCGCTGCTGATGGGTGCCGCCAGTTGTGACGTACCGGCCATCGTCGTCACCGGCGGGCCGATGCTTAACGGTAAACACAAAGGCCAGGACATCGGTTCGGGCACCGTGGTCTGGCAGCTCAGCGAGCAGGTCAAGGCCGGCACCATTACCTTGGACGATTTCCTCGCGGCCGAGGGCGGCATGTCGCGCTCGGCAGGCACCTGCAACACCATGGGCACCGCCTCGACCATGGCGTGCATGGCCGAAGCGCTCGGCACTTCCCTGCCCCACAACGCGGCGATCCCGGCGGTGGATGCGCGGCGTTATGTGCTGGCGCACATGTCCGGCATGCGCGCGGTAGAGATGGTCCGCGAAGATTTGAAACTGTCGAAGATTCTCACCAAGGAAGCTTTCGAAAATGCGATCCGCGTCAACGCCGCCATCGGCGGCTCGACCAACGCGGTGATTCACTTGAAGGCCATCGCCGGGCGTATCGGTGTCGAGCTCGACCTGGATGACTGGACCCGCATGGGCCGTGGCATGCCGACCATCGTCGACCTGCAGCCGTCCGGGCGTTTCCTGATGGAAGAGTTCTATTATGCCGGCGGCCTGCCCGCCGTATTGCGCCGCCTTGGCGAAGCCAACCTGATCCCGCACCCCGACGCGCTGACCGTCAACGGCAAGTCCTTGGGCGAAAACACCGAGCAAGCGCCGATCTATGGCGAGGACCAAGTGATCCGCACGCTCGACAACCCGATCCGCGCCGACGGCGGCATTTGCGTACTGCGCGGCAACCTCGCGCCGCTGGGTGCCGTGCTCAAGCCTTCGGCGGCCAGCCCCGAGCTGATGCAGCATCGCGGCCGCGCCGTGGTGTTCGAGAACTTCGACATGTACAAGGCGCGGATCAACGACCCGGAGCTGGACGTCGACGCCAGCTCGATCCTGGTCATGAAAAACTGCGGCCCCAAGGGATATCCCGGCATGGCCGAAGTCGGCAACATGGGCCTGCCGGCCAAGCTGCTGGCCCAGGGTGTGACCGACATGGTGCGTATTTCCGATGCACGCATGAGCGGCACGGCTTACGGCACGGTCGTGTTGCATGTCGCGCCGGAAGCGGCGGCCGGTGGACCGCTGGCAACCGTGAAGGAAGGTGACTGGATTGAACTCGATTGCGCCAACGGGCGCCTGCACCTGGATATCCCGGAGGCCGAACTGGCAGCACGCATGGCTGACTTGCCACCGCCCGAGCAACTGATCGTGGGCGGCTATCGCCAGTTGTATATCGACCATGTGCTGCAGGCCGACCAAGGCTGTGACTTCGACTTCCTGGTCGGTTGCCGTGGCGCCGAAGTCCCGCGTCATTCCCACTGACAGTCACGGGAGCAATGCTATGATGCGCCGTATTTCGTCAGAGTAACCTCCCAGCTATGGATCACCAGCCGCCCAAGCCACGCAAGAGCATGCATGCCCAGATCGTTCAGGACCTGGGCATGCACATTGTCTCCGGACGCTTCAAGCCGGAAGAACGATTGCCCATGGAGGCGACACTCTGCGAAGAGTACAAGGTCAGTCGCTCGGTGCTGCGCGAGGCGACCCGGGTGCTCAGCGCCAAGGGGCTGGTGTATTCCAAGCCGCGGGTGGGCGCGGTGGTACGTCCGCGCGTGAAATGGCATTTGCTCGACCCGGACGTCCTGTCATGGCTGATGCAGTCGACACCCCACAGCGAGTTCTTCAACACCCTTGCCGGCGTACGCCGCATCCTCGAGCCGGAAATCGCCGCCATGGCCGCCACCACGGCGACCGACGCGGACATCGGCATTATCGAAAAAGCCTATCGGTCCATGGAAACCGCCCAGACCCACGAGGAGCTGTTGCAGGCTGACCTGGATTTCCACCGCGCAATCGCCGACGCGACCCGCAATGACTTGCTCGCGTATATGTGCAACATGCTGTCGTTGCCGCTTCGCGAGTCGATCAACATCACCAACCGGCGCCCCGATATCCAACGCCTGAGCCTGCCCCGGCACAAGGCGATACTCACCGCCATCAAAAACCGCGACGCACTCGGCGCACGGCACGCTTCGCTGGTGCAGCTTGATGACACCCGCGTGGCGCTCGATACGGTCATGAATGTACTGACGCCGCTGTAACGCGGCGTCAGGCACGCCAGGCTCTACAGGTCGTAACGCAACACCATGCCCACGGTGCGTGGCGCGCCGACGTCAATGATGTCGTCGTTACGATTGTTGGTGACATATTGCTTGTCGAACGCATTTTTTACGTAGGCGGACACCGCGACGTTTTGGGTGACTTTGTACTCGGTGTTGAAGTTCACCAGCACATAGTTGTCGCTCCTGCGCTCGTTGACCACCTTGCCACTGGCGTCAAACTCGTACTCCGAGGGCGCAGCGCTCTGGTACGTCACGTCGGAGGCGAACGTCAGGCGATCGTCGAGACGATAGGTGCCCCCCACCGAGACCTTGTATTTAGGCGAGTACAGGAACGACTCGCCGCTCCTGTCCTGCCCATCGCCGGTGACAAAGTCCTTGTATTTGCCATCGGTGTAGGCGCCCCCGGCGGTCAGGGTCAACTGCTCGGTCAGGTCTTTTTCGACGAAGACTTCCAGCCCCTTGATGTCGCTGCGACCGGCGTTGTAGATCTGCGAGAAATTGCTGCCGTCGCGCCGGATATTGACTTGCTGGTCCTTCCAGTCGGTGTAATACAGGTTGGCACGGGTACGCAGGCTTTTGTCGAAGAACGAGCCGCGATAGGACAGCTCGTAGTTGGTGGTGTATTCCGGATCATAGGCCTGGTGACCGCCACCGGCGCGCACGTTGACACCACCCCCGCGATAGCCCTTCTGCACCATGAAACCGAGGTATTGGTCCGCGGCCAGCTCGTGGTCGATGCCGAGTTTGGGCAGCAAGGCATCAAACGATTTGCTGACCTGCCCCGCGCTGGAAAAATCGTCCTGATCAATATCGGTATCGTTGCTTTCGTGGTCGTAGCGCAGGCCAGTGATCAAGGTCCAGCGCGGGGCGAAGGTCCAGTTGATCTCGCCGAACAGCGCCTTGTTTTCGATGTGGGTATCGCCCTTGACCGTGCCGAACAGCGCGTTATCGAACAACAGGCGGTCGTGGAAATTATTGGTGTTATGGCCGTAGTAGGCTCCGACGAAGCTCTTGAGCGTATCCGAGGTGTAATTCAGGCGCAGTTCCTGACTGAAAAGATCGCCGTCCTGCTTGCGCAATGTCACCTGGTTGTCGTCGGCCGTCTGGTCAAAGTCCAGTCGCGCGCTGTAGGTCGTACGGGTGTTGGCGGTGAGGCTGGTGAGCGTCCAGGCGTCGTTCAGGCGATAGTCGACCTTGGCGCTGAGGGTGTCTTGCTTGAGGTTGTCGAAGGCTTTGGTGTTGGACGAAATGTCGTAATAGCTGGGACGACCGTTGACGCGCATCGTCGAGCGGTCGCCCTGGCGGTGTTCACTGTGGGCGTAGGTCAGCAGCACGTCGGTGTCGTCATTGGGCAGAATCAGCAATTTGCCCCGGGTGTTGCTGGTGCGGCGTGGGTTGGCGTCGTCATTGAGCGCGGTGTTGCGGATATAACCGTCGCCTTCAGAATAATCCACGGCGATACGCCCGGCGATCTTGTCGTCGATGATTGCCCCGCCACCGGCCACGGCTGCGCCATGCTCCCCGTAATTGCCGACATTGGTTTGCGCCGAGAAACTCGGTTCGAACGTTGGATTGCGGGTCTGGATAACCACCGCGCCGGCAAGGGAGTTGCGGCCCTGGGTGGTGGATTGCGGGCCGAGAAACACTTCCACCTGCTCTGCATCCCAAAGCGGGACCGGGCTGAGGGTCAGCGCGCGATTCGGCTGCTGGGCGCCGTCTACGTAAACCGAGACCGCACCATTGAGGGTGGCCGGGCCCTGATCGTCAAAACCGGACACTGGCACACCACGAATCCCCCAATTCTCATTGCCGGCCTGGCTATATACGCCGGGGGTTCGAGCAAACACGTCCACCAGGTCGTTGTCGCCGTGTTCACGCAGTTGCTCAGCGGTCACCACAACGACGCTGGACTGAGTCTGTTCCAGGGTACGGTTGATTTTCTCGCCCGTGACCATGACAGGCCCGAGTTCCAACGAGTTGCTCGTACTGGTTTGCTCAGCGGCCCAGACGCAAGGGCTCAACCCCAGTGCCGTGCCTACAGCCAATGCGATTGTGTTCTTTTTGAAATTCACGCCCCGCTCCCCTGCGACAAGTATTTTTAGTTTTTCGGGCTGACAACATGCCGATCGACGCCAGCGGAGCGGAGTTTAATCGCAAAAAACCATTAGATAAACAGATTGATAACAACTCTCATTTACATGCATGTGAAGCCGCCATATATCCGAGTCAAGACACTTTCCCCCTGCGACATAGGTATCTACACAACTATTGGGTACTGCGGTAAATCTGTGGGGAGGAAGCTTGCTGTCGTGGCGAATGCACAGGCGACAGAGATGTATCAGGTGTAAGCATTGCAAATGCGGGCTTGCTCGCGAATGCAGAGTGTCAGTCAGCCTATTCTTCTCTGGCACACCGCTTTCGCGAGCAAGCCCGCTCCCACATTTACCAGGGTGCATCAGGCCGATATCCGACAACTTCAGGCCGTCACGGGAGCACGCTCGCTTGCCACAGGTGCAAGGCCCAACCAAAGTTGTGTAGATACCTATGCCCCTGCACAGAAGGGACGGCTCATCGCAACAATGTACTAACTGGTTACTTATCTTGTTAACATTGCATCTTTGCCCTCTCTCACTCGAGTCCTTTCGATATGAAACGAGCATCGCGCGCCGCTGGCGCCTCTAGATTCTTACTGCTGGGCCTGGGGGTGATCATCGCCCTGCTCGGCGTGGCCCTGGCGGTTGGTGGGGTAAAACTCGTCAGCCTGGGGGGCTCGCTGTACTTCCTGATCGGCGGCATGGCGATGGCCCTCGCCGGCTTGCTGATTGCCCAGCGCAAAGCCGCGGGTGCCTGGTTGTTCGCCGGTTTCCTGATCGGTACGGCCGTGTGGGCGGTAGCGGATGTGGGCCTGGTATTCTGGCCACTGTTTTCGCGACTGTTCATGTTCGCGGTGATTGGCCTGGCGGTGGCGCTGGTGTATCCGCTGCTTTCCCCTGATACGGGGCGCAGCGCGTATGGCATCGCGGGCGTGCTGGCAGTGATGTTGGCTGTGACGGCGGGCAATATGTTTGTCGCCCATCCCAGCGTTGCCCCCACCGGTAATGGCCCCGGCTTGACGCCCGTGGACCCGGCCGATGCGCAGAAAGACTGGGCGCACTACGGCAACACCGAAGGTGGCAGCCGCTTTGCGGCGCTGGATCAGATCAACCGTGACAACATCGACTCACTCAAAGTCGCCTGGACCTATCACACCGGTGACGTGGCGATCAGCGACGGTAACGGCGCGGAAGATCAATTGACGCCGCTGCAGATCGGCAACAAGGTGTTCATCTGTACGCCTCACAACAACCTGATCGCACTGGATGCCGACACCGGCAAAGAGCTGTGGAAGAACCCGATCAACGCCAAGTCAGCCGTGTGGCAGCGCTGCCGTGGCATGGCGTATTTCGATGCCAGCGCGCCGATTGCCCAGCCGACCCAGCCGAACAGCTCGCCGATCATTACGGTCACCGTTCCGGCCGGTGCCCAATGCCAACGCCGCCTGCTGACCAACACCATCGACGCACGACTGATCGCGGTCGATGCCGACACCGGTGAGTTCTGCCAGGACTTCGGCAACCACGGCCAAGTGGATTTGAAAGCAGGATTGGGCAATGTCCCGGACAGCTATTACCAATTGTCCTCGGCGCCCTTGATCGCCGGCACCACGGTGGTGGTCGGCGGACGCGTGGCCGATAACATACAGGCCGACATGCCCGGCGGCGTGATCCGTGGCTTCGATGTGATCAGCGGTGACATGCGCTGGGCCTTCGACCCAGGCAACCCGCAGGACAAGCAGGCACCGGCAGCCGACAGCACCTATGTGCGCAGCACGCCCAACAGCTGGGCGCCAATGTCCTACGATCCGTTGATGAACAGCGTGTTTTTGCCCATGGGCAGCTCGTCCACCGATATCTACGGTGTCGAGCGCACGGCGCTGGACCACACATACGGCGCTTCGGTGCTGGCGCTGGACGCCTCCACCGGCGAGGAAAAATGGGTCTACCAGACGGTTCATAACGACCTGTGGGACTTCGACCTGCCGATGCAGCCAAGCCTGATCGACTTCACCCTGGCAGACGGCAAGAGCGTGCCCGCCGTGGTGATTGGCACCAAGGCCGGGCAGATTTTTGTCCTCGACCGCGCCACCGGAAAACCCCTGACCCAGGTCGCAGAGGTGCCGGTCAAGGCCGCAAACATTCCCAACGAACCCTACTCACCGACCCAGCCTAAATCCGTCGGCATGCCGCAGATCGGTGCGCAGACGCTCACCGAGTCAGACATGTGGGGCGCCACGCCATATGACCAGTTGCTATGCCGCATAGATTTCAAGAGCATGCGCTACGACGGCCTGTACACGGCGCCGGGGACCGATAAATCGTTGAGCTTTCCCGGCTCCCTGGGCGGCATGAACTGGGGCAGTATTTCTACCGACCCGGTGAACGGCTTCATCTTCGTCAATGACATGCGCCTTGGCCTGTGGATTCAGATGATCCCCTCGCAAAACCGGGCTCAGGCCGCGTCCGGCGGCGAAGCGCTGAACACCGGGATGGGCGCGGTGCCACTCAAGGGCACGCCGTATGCGGTGAACAAGAACCGCTTCCTGTCGGTGGCCGGCATTCCGTGCCAGGCACCGCCGTTCGGCACGCTGACCGCGATCGACATGAAGACCCAGAAAATTGCCTGGCAAGTGCCGGTCGGCACGGTGGAGGACACGGGGCCATTGGGTATTCGCATGCACCTGCCGATCAAGGTCGGCTTGCCAACCCTCGGCGGCACCCTGGCGACCCAGGGCGGCCTGATCTTTATCGCCGGCACCCAGGACTTTTACCTGCGCGCGTTCAACAGCGGCAATGGCAAAGAAATCTGGAAAGCCCGCCTGCCCGTCGGCAGCCAAGGCGGTCCGATGACCTATGTGTCGCCAAAAACCGGCAAACAGTACGTCGTCATCACGGCTGGCGGCGCTCGCCAGTCGACTGACCGTGGCGACTACGTGATCGCCTACGCGCTGCCATAACGCCTTCAAGCCACATCCGGGCGGCGCATCGACACCGCCCGGAGATGGCTGCTAATGCGCTACCGCGTGGGCACCTTGCTGATACTCGCGTGGCGTGCAGCCAAACTCGCGCCGAAACACCGTGTGCAGGTACTGCGCCGATTTGAAGCCGCACTTGCGTGCAATATCAGCAATCGCCAGGCCGGTGTCCTCCAGCCCCTTGGCCGCCGCCGCCAGTTTGAAGCGCAGGATCTCATCGTGCACGCTGCAGCCGCGTACCTGGCGAAAGTGCGACTCCAGGGAGGAGCGCGACACGCCCACATACCCCGCCACCTGGGCGGTCTTGATGCCCTGGCAAGCGTATTGCCGGATAAACAGCAGCGCCTGCATCACATAAGGATTGCCCAAGGGTTGATGCAAGCTGGAGGCCTGAACGTTAATTGCCTCCGGCGGCACCAGGATCTGCGTCCCCGTGGCTGGCTTCCCGTGCAGCATCTGGTGCAGCAGGCCCGCGGCGGTGCGGCCCATGGTTTCCGTGCCCTGGATCACTGAACTCAGCGGCACCCGCGTCAGGGTACGAGTCAACGGATCATTGTCGATGCCGATCAACGCGACTTGTTCCGGCACGGCAATTCCGGCGGTCAGACAGGCTTGCAGCAGTTGGCGCGCCCGAGCGTCACTGACGGCGATGATGCCGATGGGCTTGGGCAGGCTTTGCAACCAGGCTATCTGCTGTTCCACCGCGCTGTCCCACAGCGGCGCGCTAGTGCCCATGCCACGATAAACCTCGGCGTGCAGGCCATCGCGCTGCAACAAGTGGCGAAAGGCCTGTTCGCGCTCCTGCGCCCAGCGATTGGCTTGAGCTTCGGGCAGGCTGAAACAGGCAAACCGCGTCAATCCGGCTTCGATCAGGTGCGCGTAGGCCAACTTCATCAACGCTTCATTATCGGTGGCGACATACGGAATGCCCTTGGGGTAGGCGCGTTCATCCTGATACGACCCGCCCACCGCCACGACCGGCAGCTTGATCCCTGCCAACGCCTCGCCGATCAGTGGGTCATCGAAATCGGCAATGATGCCGTCGCCCTGCCAGCGTTCGATACCTCTCAAGCGACAGAGAAAATCCTCCTCCAGGAACAAGTCCCAGGACGCGCGGGTGCTGCTCAGGTAATTGCCGATGCCGGCGATGATGCCGCGGTCGTAGATTTTGCTGCCGTTGAAGAGCAAGGCTATGCGGTGCACGGGCGGTAGGGTTTTCATTGTTGTTGTCCTGGGGCCGGTCTGCACAGACTAGGCCCGCGCACGCCATAGCTCAATACTCAAAATCGCACTACACCCTGGTGGTTTTCATAATCAGCGCCCCCTGAGCCGTTGCTAGTATCCAGACACCGTCAAGAACAATAAGGAAACCGCACATGCCGTACTTCCCCGGTGTCGACAAGATCCGCTACGAAGGCCCCGACAGCGACTCGCCCCTGGCCTTCCGTCATTACGATGCCAACCAACTGGTGCTCGGCAAACCCATGCGTGAGCACCTGCGCATGGCGGCCTGCTATTGGCACACATTTGTCTGGCCGGGTGCCGACATGTTCGGCATGGGCACTTTCAAGCGTACCTGGCAGCACGCCGGCGACCCCATGGAACTGGCGATCGGCAAGGCTGAAGCGGCGTTTGAATTCTTTTCCAAACTGGGTATCGATTACTACAGCTTCCACGACACAGACGTTGCGCCCGAAGGCAGTTCGCTCAAGGAATACCGCAACCACTTCGCGCAAATGGTCGACCACCTCGAACGCCACCAGGAACAGACCGGCATCAAGCTGCTGTGGGGCACCGCCAACTGTTTCAGCCACCCGCGTTTTGCCGCCGGTGCCGCGAGCAACCCGGACCCGGAAGTGTTCGCCTACGCCGCCGCCCAGGTGTTCAGCGCCATGAATGCCACCCAACGCCTCAAAGGCGCCAACTATGTACTGTGGGGCGGACGCGAAGGCTATGAAACCCTGCTCAATACCGACCTCAAACGTGAGCGTGAACAGCTCGGGCGTTTTATGCGCATGGTGGTCGAGCACAAGCACAAAATCGGTTTCAAGGGCGACCTGCTGATCGAACCCAAGCCGCAGGAACCCACCAAACACCAATACGACTACGACAGCGCCACGGTCTTCGGTTTTCTGCATGAATACGGTCTGGAGCACGAGATCAAGGTCAATATCGAGGCCAACCACGCGACCTTGGCCGGGCACAGTTTCCATCATGAAATTGCCACGGCGCTCTCGCTGGGGATCTTCGGCAGCATTGACGCCAACCGTGGCGACCCGCAGAACGGCTGGGACACCGACCAGTTCCCCAACAGCGTCGAGGAGATGACCCTCGCCACCTACGAAATCCTCAAGGCCGGTGGATTCACCCATGGCGGCTACAACTTCGATTCCAAGGTACGACGCCAGAGCCTGGACGAGATCGACCTGTTCCACGGCCACGTTGCCGCCATGGATGTACTCGCCCTGGCGCTGGAACGTGCGGCGGCGATGGTGCAGAACGATCGGCTCCAGCACTTCAAGGACCAGCGTTACGCCGGCTGGCAGCAGCCGCTGGGCCAGGCAGTGCTCGCCGGGGAGTTCAGTCTCCAGTCACTCGCCGAGCACGCGTTTGCAGGCGAGCTGAACCCCCAGGCCGTGAGCGGCCGGCAGGAGATGCTCGAAGGTGTGGTCAACCGGTTTATCTACACCTGATGACGCTGTGACATTTGCGCGACAAATCTATGCGCGCAACGTACGGCGACGCTCTACAGTTCTACCGGCATCGATTCATCGTCAGGCAGTGTCTTTCAAACAACAATAAGAGGACGCACCATCATGAACACGTTAAAACGCACGCTGCTCGCCAGTGCCCTGGCCCTGCTCGCCCTTCCCGTCATGGCCGATCCAGCCCACCCGAAAATCGGTTTTTCCATCGATGACCTACGCCTGGAACGCTGGTCGCGCGACCGCGATTACTTCGTCGCGGCGGCGGAAAAAATGGACGCAAAGGTCTATGTACAGTCAGCCGATGCCAACGAGCAGAAGCAGATATCGCAGATCGAAAACCTGATCTCCCGCGGTGTCGATGTGATCGTCATCGTACCGTTCAACGCCACCGTGCTGACCAACGCCGTCGCCGAAGCCAAGAAGGCCGGGATCAAGGTGGTGTCTTATGATCGGCTGATCCTCAATGCCGATATTGACGCCTACATCTCCTTCGATAACGAAAAAGTCGGCGAGATGCAGGCCAGCGGCGTTTTGCAAGCAGCGCCCAAGGGCAATTACTTTCTGCTCGGCGGTGCCCCCACCGACAACAACGCCAAGGTCCTGCGCGAAGGGCAGATGAAAGTCCTGCAACCGGCGATCGACAAGGGTGATATCAAGATTGTCGGGCAACAATGGGTCAAGGAATGGAACCCCACCGAAGCCCTGAGCATTGTTGAAAATGCCCTGACCCGCAACGACAACAAAATCGACGCTATCGTTGCCTCGAACGACGCCACCGCGGGCGGTGCGATCCAGGCCCTGGCCGCGCAGAAGCTCGCCGGCAAGGTGCCGATCTCCGGTCAGGACGCCGATCTGGCCGCGATCAAACGCGTGATCGATGGTACCCAGACCATGACCGTCTACAAGCCACTCAAACTGATTGCCTCTGAAGCCGCCAAGCTCTCGGTGCAATTGGCACGTAACGAAAAACCTACCTACAGCTCGCAATATGACAATGGCAGCAAAAAGGTCGACACCATCCTGCTGACGCCCACCGCCTTGACCAAGAACAACATCGACCTGCTGGAAAAGGACGGGTTTTACACCAAAGAGCAAATGGCCGGGAAGTAATCCTTCGGTAAATCTCCGTGCCCACCCCCTGTAGAAGCGAGCTTGCTCGCGAAAAACCTGAGCGCAACACGTTTATCCAGGAAGCATGCGTTAGCGTTGACGTTTTTCGCGAGCAAGCTCGCTCCTGCAGGGGACGGCCGTCTTGTGAGCGTCTGCCATGTCCGATTACCTGCTGCAAATGAACGGCATCGTCAAGACCTTTGGCGGTGTCAACGCCCTGAATGGCATCGATATCAAGGTCAAGCCGGGTGAATGCGTCGGTTTGTGCGGCGAGAACGGTGCCGGTAAATCCACGCTGATGAAAGTCTTGTCGGCGGTCTATCCCCACGGCACCTGGGACGGTGAAATTCTCTGGGACGGCAAGCCGCTCAAGGCGCAGTCGATCCGCGATAGCGAAGCCGCCGGGATTGTCATCATTCACCAGGAACTGACCCTGGTCCCCGACCTGTCGGTGGCCGAGAACATTTTCATGGGGCACGAACTGACCTTGCCCGGCGGGCGCATGAACTACCCGGCGATGATCCACCGCGCCGAAGCCCTGATGCGCGAGCTCAAAGTGCCGGACATGAATGTCTCGCTGCCGGTTTCGCAGTATGGCGGTGGCTACCAGCAACTGGTGGAGATCGCCAAGGCCCTGAACAAGCAGGCACGCCTGCTGATTCTCGACGAACCCTCGTCAGCCTTGACCCGCTCGGAAATCGAGGTGCTGCTGGACATCATCCGTGACCTCAAGGCCAAGGGCGTAGCCTGCGTGTATATCTCGCACAAGCTCGACGAGGTGGCCGCCGTGTGCGACACCATCTCGGTGATCCGCGATGGCAAACACATCGCAACCACGGCCATGGCCGATCTGGACATCACGCAGATCATCACACAAATGGTCGGTCGGGAAATGAGCAACCTTTACCCTGCCCTGCCCCATGGCATCGGCGAGGTGATTTTCGAGGCGCGCCACGTCACCTGCTACGACGTCGACAACCCAAGGCGCAAACGTGTCGACGATATTTCGTTCGTGCTCAAGCGCGGCGAGATCCTCGGCATCGCCGGGCTGGTGGGCGCCGGACGCACGGAGCTGGTGTCAGCCCTGTTCGGTGCCTACCCCGGCCGCTACAGCGCTGAAGTCTGGCTGGACGGCCAGTTGATCGATACGCGCACGCCGCTCAAGTCGATTCGCGCCGGGCTGTGCATGGTCCCTGAAGACCGCAAGCGCCAAGGCATCATTCCCGACCTCGGCGTCGGTCAGAACATCACCCTGGCCGTGCTGGATAGCTACTCGAACCTGAGCCGTATCGACGCCGAAGCCGAATTGGGCAGCATTGAGCGGGAAATTTCGCGCATGCACCTCAAGACCGCGAGCCCGTTCCTGCCCATCACCAGTCTGTCCGGCGGCAATCAGCAAAAAGCCGTGCTGGCAAAAATGCTGATGGCCAAACCTCGCGTGCTGATTCTGGATGAGCCTACCCGTGGCGTGGATGTGGGCGCCAAGTATGAAATCTACAAATTGATCGGCGCGCTGGCGGCCGAAGGCGTGTCGATCATCATGGTGTCTTCGGAACTGGCCGAAGTGCTGGGCGTTTCCAACCGCGTGCTGGTGATCGGCGAAGGTCAGTTGCGCGGCGACTTCATCAACCAGGGACTCACCCAGGAACAGGTGCTCGCCGCCGCGCTCAGTCATAACAATAACGATCGGAAGACTGCGTAGATGAATCAGCTCAAACACTTTTTCACCCGCTACAAAATGCTTGCGCTGGTGATTGCCGTAGCGGTGATCTGGCTGTTCTTCAGTTGGCAGACCGAAGGCGGGTTCCTGACCCCGCGCAACCTCTCCAACCTGCTGCGGCAGATGTCGATCACCGGGATTCTCGCCTGCGGCATGGTCCTGGTGATCATCAGCGGCGAGATCGACTTGTCGGTGGGCTCTCTGCTGGGCTTGCTGGGCGGCCTGGCGGCGATTCTCGACGTTGTCTATCAAATACCCTTGCTCGCCAACCTGAGCCTGGTAGCACTGTGTGGCTTGATGATTGGCTTGGCCAACGGTTACATGACTGCTTACCTGCGCATCCCTTCGTTCATTGTCGGCCTGGGCGGCATGCTGGCGTTTCGCGGGATTTTGCTGGGCATTACCGGTGGCACCACTATCGCCCCGGTATCGCCGTCGCTGGTGTATGTCGGGCAAGGCTATCTGCCGCATACGGTGGGCACCGGGCTCGGTGTGCTGTTGTTTGCCTTGACGTTGTTTCTGACCTGGAAACAGCGGCGCAACCGTGCCCTGCATGGCCTGGCGGCGCACTCGCTGATGCGTGACGGCTCGCGCGTGGTGGTGATTGGCGCAGTGCTGGCGGGGTTCGTCTATACCCTGAACAGCTACGACGGCATCCCGGTGCCGGTGCTGCTGCTACTGATTCTGCTGGGCGTGTTCAGCTACGTCACCAGCCAAACCGTGTTCGGCCGTCGCGTCTATGCCGTGGGCAGCAATATGGAAGCCACGCGCCTGTCCGGCATCAACGTACAGGCGGTGAAACTGTGGATTTTCGGCATCATGGGCGTGATGTGCGCGCTCGCCGGCATGGTCAACACCGCGCGCCTGGCAGCCGGCTCACCCTCGGCCGGCAGCATGGGCGAACTCGACGCGATCGCCGCCTGCTTCATCGGCGGCACCTCCATGCGCGGCGGTTCCGGCACTGTATACGGCGCGTTGCTGGGTGCGCTGGTGATCACCAGCCTGGACAACGGCATGTCCATGCTCGACGTGGACAGTTACTGGCAGATGATTGTGAAGGGCAGCATTCTGGTGCTGGCGGTGTGGGTGGATGTGAGCACCCGTACGGGTCGGCGGTAAAACTCGTCGTCGAGGAGGCAGGACGCCCGCCTCGACGACGCGGTTTCAGGCAAACAGATCAACCCCCAGTTGGAAAGCCACCCACAACGCCAGGCCTGTGGCGAACAGCAGCGCGATGTTCTCGAAGAGGTTGTTGCGGTACTTCTTGTCCAGCAGCGACTTCTGGTTGGACATGATCAACAGGCCCAGGGAAATCACCGGCAAACCGACAATGTTCAACGCGCTGACGCCAATGGTCAGGGTCACGAAGTCCGGCATGCCGGGCAATGACCAGATCAACGGCGTGACCAGAATAAACAGCATGAACCACTTGTGCATCGGGTCATGGTGGAACTCTTTGCCGTATTTCTCGCGACGCTCGGGGCGCACGTGTTGGAACGCGTCGGTAATCAGCATCGGGAACGCTGTGGTTTTGCCGGAAATACTCGCGAACAGCGTGGCAAACACGCCGACAAAGAACACGTACCAACCGATCGCGCCAAAGTATATTTCCAGCGCCTTGCCCAGGTCGCTCAGGGTTTTCACCTCGATGCCGTTGGGCCGCAGGATTTCCGCGCCGACGATCCAGATCGCCAGGTTGATGACGATCCCGACAAACACCGCGAACAGCAGATCATTACGTTGAATACGCTTGTGTTGCGGCCCTACCCAGCCCTTTTGGCGCATCACATACGGATGCACGAAATTGGCAATCGAACCGGCCACGGCGCCAATCACCGAGACCGCGACCAGCAAGGCACCGTGCACGCCTTCATCGGGCGGGATGCTGAAGCCAATGGTGCCTTTGACGATGCCGACCACATCCGGCCCGGACATCACCGCCAACGCAATGAACGCCAGGGTCATGATCGCCAGCAGCACCTTCATCACGCCCTCGATCATCGAGTAGATATTGCGGCCGACCAACATCCACACCGCCAGCACCACCGCGAAGGAACATAACAATGGTTGGTCGATTTTCAGCAACATCGCCAACGACTCACCCGCGCCCTTGATCATATAGGCGTTCATCAAGTGCCCCATCAACAAGGCATAGACGAGCATGAACCAGGCGAAAAACGGGTTCAGTTGCGCATAGCCCTGCAGGATGGTCATGCCTTGGTTATTGCACAGTTGGAAGCGCGCAATGATGTTGACGATCAGGTATCTCAACAGCAGAGACACGGCCAGCACCCACATCATGGCGTAACCATAATTGGCACCGGCCACGGATGAAGTGATCAGATCGCCCGCACCCAACCAGGACAACACGGCAATGATGCCGGGGCCCAAGAGCTTGAGTGTGCGGGCAAATCGGTTTTGCGTGGGCGCCGCAGCCTGGCCTTCGGCCGAAGGGATGCTGGTCATAGCGGGTATCTCCGATTATTTTTTTTGTGAGAACCCGCGTAGTCGAACACAGTAGGTACGACGTCGTACAACCATTATTTAAACTAGTTGTGTGGAAATGTTTCAGCTTTGCCCCCGCTGTTTGTTTCGCCAAGCGCGCAGCCTGTGACTGTCCATTGAGATGGGGATCGAACCTGTTAGAGGGCGCGTTGATTGACACGCTGGATGAGTTCTTCCGCCGACTCCTTGCGCTCGGAATAGCGGTCCACCAGATAGTCCTGCCGATCACGCAGCAGCAGCGTGAACTTGACCAACTCTTCCATTACATCCACGACACGGTCGTAGAACGGGGAAGGTTTCATCCGGCCGTCGTCGTCGAACTCCATGTAGGCCTTGGGCACGGAGGATTGGTTGGGGATGGTGAACATGCGCATCCAGCGCCCCAACACCCGCAGTTGATTGACCACGTTGAAGGACTGCGAACCACCGCACACTTGCATGACGGCGAGGGTTTTGCCCTGGGTCGGACGTACAGCGCCCATCGCCAGTGGCACCCAGTCGATCTGTGCCTTGAAGACCGCACTCATGGCGCCGTGACGCTCCGGCGAGCACCAGACCTGCCCTTCCGACCATTGCATCAACTCACGCAGCGCCTGAACCCGAGGGTGATCGACAGGCGCGTCATCTGGCAGCGGCAGGCCTGAGGGGTCGAAGATCCGGGCCTCGGCGCCAAAATGCTGCAGCAGTCGCGCAGCCTCCTCGACCATCAAGCGACTGAAGGAGCGCTCACGGGTCGATCCGTACAACAGCAAAATGCGCGGTTTATGCAGGGAGGTCTTTTCGACACCCAGCTTATCTGCAGATGGAAGATCAACCAGATCGATATCGAGTTGGGGGATTGCGTCATCAAACATAGTCTTTGTCCTGCGCAACGGCGCTCTTGGAGTCATCGAACCAGCGGCGCTTCAACCAGAGGGCAACACCGACCAGGGAAATCAGTACCGGCACTTCCACCAACGGGCCAATCACCGTGGCAAACGCGACCGGGGAAGCCAGGCCGAAGGTGGCAATGGCCACGGCAATCGCCAGTTCGAAGTTGTTGCTGGCGGCGGTAAACGCCAATGCGGTGGTGCGTGGATAATCGGCGTTGAGCAATTTGCCCATCCAGAAGCTGATGAAGAACATCACCACGAAATAAATCGTCAGGGGGATCGCAATACGCAATACGTCCAATGGCAACTGCAGCACCACGTCACCCTTGAGGCTGAACATGGCCACGATGGTCAACAACAATGCCACCAGCGTCAGCGGGCTGATCCTCGGAATGAAACGCTCCTGGAACCAGGTTTCGCCTTTGCGTGCGATGAGTATCTTGCGTGTCAGGTAGCCCGCCAGGAACGGCACGCCCAAGTAAATCAGGACCGACTCGGCAATGCTGATAAAGCTGGTTTCAATCACACTGCCTTCAACCCCGAACAGCGGCGGCAACAGTCCAAGAAAGACCCAGGCGTACACGCTGAAAAACAGGATCTGGAAGATGCTGTTGAAAGCCACCAGACCGGCGACGTACTGATTGTTGCCCCCCGCGATCTGATTCCAGACCAGCACCATCGCGATGCACCGCGCCAGGCCGATCAGAATCAGACCGGTCATGTACTCCGGCTGGTCGCGCAGGAAGATGATCGCCAACCCGAACATCAGCACCGGGCCGATGATCCAGTTCTGGACCAGGGACAACACCAGGATTCGCTTGTCCTTGAAGACCTCGGGCAGTTCTTCATAACGCACCTTGGCCAGTGGCGGATACATCATCACGATCAGCCCGATAGCGATGGGAATGTTGGTTGTGCCCACGGCCAGACTGTTGAGCCACTGCGGCCAACCTTCAAACAGGCTGCCCAGACCGATGCCCAGGGCCATGGCGAGAAAAATCCACAGCGTCAGATAGCGATCCAGGAAAGACAGGCGGCTTTTACCCATGATCATCGCTCCTTTGCTTACAACGTGCCTATCAAGGTCAGCTCAGCCTTGAGCTGTTCTGCACTCAACTGGGAAAGCGGCAATGCCAGGAACGCGTTAATGCGGGTTTTGATCTGTTCCACGGTGGCGTCAAAAGCAGCCTCGATCTCCTCTTGTGTGCCGTGGTACTCGGAAGGGTCCGCCAATCCCCAGTGTCCTTTAACCGAAGGGCCGAAAAATACCGGGCACGCTTCGCCAGCCGCTTTATCACACACCGTAATGACAAAGTCAGGCGCCAGATTTTCGTGTGCATCATTGGCTTTGCTGAACAGGCCTTCGGTGGAAATACCGGCTTTATTCAGGGTCTTGAGGCTGAGCGGATGCACCTCCCCCTTCGGCTGACTGCCGGCACTGAAAGCGGTCATGCCGGGTGGCGCCAGATGATTGAATAGCGCCTCGCAGAGAATGCTGCGGCAGCTGTTGGCAGTGCATAGAAACAGGATCTTCATCGGGAGGTCTCGTAGTCGAAGGAGGAATCAGGCGTCGCTGCTTTCACAGCAAGTTGTGGCGCGCTCGGGGCGGCCAGCCATTTCATCAAGGCGTTTGGCATCGGGGCTCAACCAATGTTTGTTGGTATCAAGAACCACGCTCAGCACCTGATACACCCAGTCGGGGAGATTCGGGTGCAGCCGGTAATAGACCCATTGACCTTGCCGACGATCTGACAGCAAACCGCATGTGCGCAACTGCGCCAGGTGCCTGGAGACCTTCGGCTGACTTTCATTCAACGCGCAGGTCAATTCGCAGACGCATAACTCGCCCTCTCGGGCAATGAGCAGCATCATGCGCACCCGATTGTCATCAGCCAGGCATTTGAAAACGGTGGTCGGGGTCAGGTGGTCAGCCATTGCAGTTCTCAGTGTCTGGTTTCACCCAGACAAACATCTCGATGCGATCATGGATTTCGTGAAGCCTGTGCCGGAATGCCTCGGAAACGCTTCAGCTCATACAGGTCAAAATGAATATATGATTTTCCGCATATCACTGCAACACACCACCTCACTTTTATTTGAAGAAATCAATCAACAAGAAAAAACATTCAGCATAATCCCCTATAAAACTGCTGCTCGTCACCTGGAAGCACCAGCAACACCTGACAATCAATACATATGGATAATGTAATAAACCTATCATCAATCTTGCCCCCGAGCTTTTCTCATGCCTCTGGCTTGGATCGATTGTTTGAGGTGATCTTCAAGAGCGGTATTGGCTGGCAGCAGATATGCCTATCCCTGCCCCCGCTCCGAGCCGAGATCTGCGCTATTTTCTGATTACGCCCTCAAAATGTACATTCACGTCACTCACATTGACACACATGTACATTCTGCATATTTTCATATCCACACACGCCTGATGTTCTGTTCCCGGAGCAACTAAATGTCCAGCGATCCCTTGCTGCAGCCCTATAAGATCAAGAACCTGGTCCTCAGAAACCGGATCATGACCACCTCCCATGAGCCCGCTTATCCTGTCGATGGCATGCCGAAGGAGCTGTACCGCGCTTATCACGTGGAACGCGCAAAGGCCGGGGTGGCGCTGACCATGACCGCAGGCTCCGCCGCTGTTTCCCGCGACAGCCCTCCGGTGTTCAACAATGTGCTGGCGTACAAGGACGAGGTGGTCAAATGGATGAAGGACTTGACCGACGAGTGCCACGAACACGGCGCGGCGGTGATGATTCAATTGACTCACCTGGGCAGGCGCACGCGCTGGGACAAATCTGACTGGCTCCCGGTCGTATCACCTTCGCACCGCCGCGAAGCTTCTCACCGGGCCTTTCCGAAAAAGCTGGAAGACTGGGACATCGACCGAATCATCAAAGACTACGTAGACGCCGCCGAGCGCATGAAAGCGGCGGGCCTCGACGGTTTGGAGTTGCAGGCATACGGTCATCTGATGGACCAATTCTGGTCGCCCCTGACCAACGATCTCGACGGCCCTTACGGGGGCTCGCTGGACAATCGGTTACGTTTCACCTTTGATGTGTTGCGCGGCATCCGCCAGCGCTGCGGCGAGGACTTCCTGCTGGGAGTTCGCTATACCGGTGATGAAGACCTGTCGGGTGGTTTCGATGCCAAGGACGGCATACAGATTTCCCATAGGCTCAAGGACAGTGGCCTGGTCGACTTCCTCAACGTTGTTCGCGGACATATTGATACCGATGCCGGACTCACGGATGTGATTCCGATCCAGGGCATGCGTAATTCTCCGCACCTGGATTTTGCCGGCGAGATCCGCTCGGCCACCGGTTTTCCGACTTTCCACGCCGCCAAGATTCCGGACGTGGCCACGGCACGCCATGCCATCGCCTCCGGCAAAGTCGACATGGTCGGCATGACTCGGGCGCACATGACCGATCCGCACATCGTGCGCAAGATCATCGAAAAGCGCGAAGAGGACATTCGCCCCTGCGTCGGCGCTAACTACTGCCTTGACCGTATCTACCAGGGTGGCGCGGCGTATTGCATCCACAACGCCGCAACCGGGCGCGAAACCAGCATGCCCCACGAGATCCCCAAGGCGCCCACCAAGCGCAAGGTGGTGGTGATCGGTAGCGGCCCGGCGGGCCTCGAGGCAGCCCGGGTTGCCGGTGAGCGCGGCCACGAGGTTACGGTATTCGAAGTCGCCGACCAACCCGGCGGGCAAATCCGCCTGACCGCCCTGAGTGAGCGTCGTCGCGAGATGATCAGCATCATCGATTGGCGCATGGCGCAATGCGAACGCCTGGGGGTGAGGTTCCACTTCAACACCTGGGCCGACGCCGAGACAGTGCTGGCTGCAGAGCCGGATGTAGTGATCGTCGCGACCGGCGGCCTGCCGCACACCGAGGTTCTCAAACAGGGTAATGAACTGGTGGTGTCGACCTGGGATATCATTTCTGGCGACGTCAAGCCCGGCAACACCGTGCTGATTTTCGACGACGCTGGCGACCACGCGGCACTCCAGGCTGCCGAGGTCATCGCCAACAGCGGCGCGACGCTGGAAATCGTTACGCCTGACCGCTCGTTTTCGCCGGAAGTGATGGCGATGAACCTGGTGCCGTACATGCGCAGCCTGCAAGACTTGAACGTTACCTTTACGGTCACGTATCGGGTTGACTCGGTAGAAAAACGTGAGGGTCGGTTGGTGGCACATTTCGCTAGCGACTATGGGCCGGTGCACAAACAGAGAGTGGTCGATCAGGTGGTGGTCAACCACGGCACCCTGCCCCTGGACGAGTTGTACTTCGACCTGCGCGCCCATGCGAGCAACAACGGCGCGGTCGACCAGCAGGATCTGATCGCCGGAAAGCCGCAACATATCGTGAGCAACCCGCAAGGCCGCTTCCAGTTGTTCCGGATTGGCGATGCGGTGTCGGCGCGCAATACCCATGCCGCCATCTACGATGCACTGCGACTACTCAAAGACATCTGATGTCATGCTTGAGAGGCTCCGGGTTATCAAGCCTTAAACCGCGTCATTGAGCCTCGGTGGATGTCTCATCGAAGGTGTCCAGCAGCGGCACAAACACCCCAGGCTCTTTTTCGGCGTAACCGAACTTCCCGTAGAAGCGATCCAACTCGCGCGGCTTGGGTACTTTCCCGGTGAAAATACTCACGTAATGCGGAATGCGCTGAAAACGCACCGTGATCAGCTCACCGGTGTTCATGGTGATATAGCCGATCTGGGTCAGGTAAATCGTTCGGGCCCGGGTATCGGCGCCTTGGCTGTCATAACCAAAACGCTTGAACATACTCGCCAAGGCGCTCATGCGCTGTTCGTCAACGACCGAGACTTCTCGGGCGACCTCATCCGACTGCAACGCCCAGCTGCGCACGGCGAACTCGAACGGCGAATCGAACAATTCAGGGTTCAGCCAGCACTCGAAAACATTCAGGATCGCCTCGGAGATGCTTTCCGCATAGCTTTCGGTTTGCCGGATCAGCCCCCCTGTATTGGTCTCCCGCCAGCGCGCCAGCAACGCGGCCAACAACTGTTCGCGATCCTCGAAAAACCAGTAGAAGCTGGTGCGTGACAGGCCGAGGCGCTTGGCCAGCGGCATCACCCGGACCGCATCGATACCCGACTCTTTGAGGGCATCATAAGCGGCCTCCAGCCAGCCCTCGGCAGATCCCCGCCAACCGGCCTCCTGAGCCTTACCTCGTGCCTTCCCTAACTGGGGCATCGCGCTTACCTTGTTCAAAAATGCGTAGCGCGAATGTAGCCCGGCGAGCGCAAAATGTACATCCAAGTACAGTTTACTGACGTTTTGCCTCAGCGTTTGCCTAGCACCTTGCTGAAGCTCTGCTCAGGTGGCTGCAACCAGCGCGCCTGCACCAACAGCGGTGTCACCGCTGCGTCCGGTTCGACCTGCCCATCCACCTGCAAGCGCTGGCGCTGCAGGTCGGCTTCGATCTGGAACTGGTGCTCAGCCGGTAATTGCAGGCTCGCCGACAACCGCAGCCCGTCCCGACACTTCAGCTCAAGTCGGGTGTTTCCGAGGTTGAGCGTCCACGGGCTCAGTAGCGCCAGATCGCGCCCCAACAGCTCGCCCTCCGCGCTGCGGCAGGTGCGCCCTGCTCCGCTGACCTGCAAGTGTCCCGCCCAACTGCCATCCAGCACGAACATCGACGGGGGCATCGTGTTGACCGCCTGGGGCGCCAGCGTCGCCTGCCAGTTCCAGGGCCAGCCGTGAATCGACAAGGCCCAGATTCGCTGCTGAAAGCCCAGGTTCAATTGCGCCTCTCGCGTCCAGGGCCGGACCGTCCACTGCACCGGTCCAAAGGCGCCGAGCCGGAGGGCACGGCCATTCCACAGGCTGCCGGAGATTCCGACAGGCTGCCAACCGGAAGGCCAAGCCAACTGCCGTGCGACAAAAGCCGCCGGCACGTTCAGCAGCAAGGTCAGGACAAACACCAAAGCTCCCCATGCAATGACGCGACTCATGGCCCAACCGCCCCATTCGCCACTTCCAGGCTGAACGCATAGCCTTGGCCGCCCTGCGTCAGGCTCCACTGCAACGGCCGTCCGCCTTGTTCCTGCACGGTGCGTAGCAATTGCTGCAAGGCCTCGGGCCCAGGCAGTTCGCCTTGCAGTTGCCACCGGCCGTCCCGCTGTTCGACATGGGTCAGTACCCACTGTCGCGACGCCGCCAGCGCCTGCCATTGCTCGTTGGAAAACACGGCGGGCGGCGCCAGTGCGTGGGCCTGTTGCGCCAAGGCCTGCCATTCCCGCGCGTCCTGCCAGGCCGCCAGTAGCGGCCGTGTCATAAGTACCAGCAGCAACAGCAGGACCATTGACCAGCCTGCCAGCAGACAATAGCGACGCACTCGCGGCAGTTGCTTGAAATGGGCCAGGTACTCAAGCAGCCGGGCGTTCATGGTTGCTCTCCCAAATCGAAACTCAACTGCAAATCAGCAGCTCCGCCCTGCGGCTCGCCACTCAATTGGGCACCGGCGGCCTGGGCCATTGCCTGCCACTCGGCTGCCGCAGGTCGAGGCCCGCTGCCACTCAGGCCGAGACGCCATAAGCGCCCGTCAAAATGATTGCTCGAGACTGACCAACCGGGCTGTTGTTGCAGCCACGCCGAGAGCGCCTGCTCCATGGCCACCACTTGTTGCTGACGCACCCGCCAGTCGGTCTCCTGGCTCTTCAGGCGCGCGAGCGCCACGCGGGCCTGAGACAGGTTATTGGACGCGCCGGCCACGACCCGGACCTGGGTTTTCCAGGCATCCAGCTGGCGCAGTGTGTGGAATAAATAGACGGCACTCCAGCAGCTCGCCAGTAATGCGCAACCGAGCAGCAAGCGTCGCTGCACGCGGCTCACCGCCGGGACACGACGCTCGCGTGTGCGCACCGGGCGCGCATCTTCGAGCACGCTGGGCAGCTGTTCCAGGCGGGCCAGGCGCGATGGCCAGGACCCTTCCATCTGTTCGACAGGCCATTCACGCCAGGCCTGGGGCAAGCGTTCACCGAGCACCTGCGGCCACACCAGCCATTGTCGGGGATGCGCCTTCAGGCACAGCAACCGTTCGCGTTGCCAGCGGATGGCATGCCCGGGCTCGGGTTGCGCCAACAACTGCAGTTCCGCCCAGCCGTGGCTGACCTGCAGCCCAAGCGCTGCACACTCGGCCAGCCAATCCTGCACTTGCTGGCGCTGCATCACCAGCAGCTCAAGGTGCCCGGCCTCGCGGGACAGGCAGCTGACCAGCAACGCTTCGGCGGGCTGTTGTGCGTACTCTTCGAACAGTTGCGGCCACTCATGGCGCTTGAGCCCTGGCGGCGCCGGCAGACAGAAATGACTGCAATCGAGCGCCGGAATGATCAAGGCCGCCGGCAGCGCCAAATACGCTGCCGGCGGCGGCCAGGTGCCGTTGGATTGAGCGCGCTGCGCGGCATAGTGCAACCATTGCCATGCGCCTTCGGGCGTGGCCGGCGGACGTACCAGCAACCACTCGCGCGGTGTCGCCCGCAAACGCTCAAACATGCGCGCGCTCCGACTCATGGCTGGGTATCGGGCAAGACGAAGGTACAGACATACGGTGCTCCATGGTGCTCGAACTCGATCCGCACGCCGCGATTGGGCTGGGCGGCAACAGTGGAAGGAAAGGCCAGCCAGCGCGTGCCCTGATAAAAACTGAAAACGGCATGCTCGATAGGCGCCAGTGACTCCCTGAGTTCCCAGCGCGGTTTCCCGGCGGCATACAGGTCCACTGAAGTAAACAGGCTCAAACGCCCTTGCCGGGCATCAAACAGCAGGCGCTGGCGTTGCTCCCGCGAGTGGGCCTGCGCTGGCGGCCAGGCCGTCAACGCGACCCATTGCAATTGCCCGGACGCGGGTTGCCAATCCAGCCAGGCGAGTTTTTCCGGCAGACGCTGCTCGTATAACTGGCGCAACACCAGCGCGTCGAAACGGCGCTCCAGGGCCAGGCAAAACTCCAGCACCTGTGGCTCGCTGCCGGGTTCGTCAAGACGCTCGCGAACCTTGACCCAGCCATTGACCAACGCCGCCAGCAACACCCCGATCACCGCCGTCAGCGCCATCGCCACCAGCAATTCGATCAGGGTCAAACCACGCTGCGCGGTCTTCACGGGCGCACCAGGAACAGACTGAACTGGCCCAGCGGGTGGCGCTGCTGGGGATCGGCGAACAACGACAACTCGCCACGCCGCAAGCGACTGACGCCGGTGTTGCCCAGTTGCAAATACCAGTGACAGGTGGTGTGCCCCTGCCGCAGTTCCCCCGCCACCGCATTGATCTGCGGCCAGTACCGCTCCACGCCAAACCGCGCTTCCAGTTCCCGCGCGCACAGATTGCCAATACGGTGTTGCGCTACCGCCTGGTGAGTGGCGATGCGCTGCCGCAATAGCTGGCTGACCATCACCGCCATCAGCGCGGCGATTCCCAGGGCGACCATCACCTCCAGCAAGGTGAACCCACGTTGGCGCTTCATGGCGAGGTCACAATCTGCAGCGTGTTGTCCGTATGCCATTGCCAGCGCTGGCGGCCTTCGGCCCAGTGCCAGGTCACCGAAACAGGCTGGGCCAGCCCCGCGGGTGTGAACATCACCTGCGGCGCTGCGCTCACCGGCCAGTCAGGCTGCAGCCCCGCTGGCCAGGACAACGCACGCGACGACTCGAGCCGCCACGTCGGTCGCCCACGCTCCGATTGCCAGCGCACGAACTCCGGCTGTCGGCCGTTCCAGCGCATGCCCAGCACTTGCCCGCTATGCCGTGCCACAGCAGCGTGCGTGCGGGCCTCGTTGGCCAGCTGTGCCAAGGCTTGGTGCATTGGCGCCTGGCCCGCATCCAGCGAAGCCACGCCCAGCGCGCTGAACAAACCGACGATCAACAAGACCACCAGCATTTCCAGCAGCGAGAATCCATGGCAGCGCTGCATGCCTAGAGGTCCCAGTTACCGATGTCGGCATCGGTGCCTTCGCCACCTTCCTGACCGTCAGCGCCCAACGAAAAGATATCCACCCGGCCATGCTGACCCGGTGTGCGATAGCCATAGGCATTGCCCCACGGATCTTCAGGCAGGCGGCGAATGTAGCCGTCGGCGCGCCAGCTGCGGGGCAGCGGTTCCACGCCCGGTTTCTTGACCAAGGCCTGCAAGCCCTGGTCGGAACTGGGGAAACGCAAGTTGTCGAGCCGGTACATGTCCAGCGCCTGTTCCAGGGTCGCCAGGTCAGCCAGGACTTTCTGGCGCATGGCTTTGTCCTGGCTGCCGAGCACGCTGGGCGCAACCACGGCAATCAACAGGCCGATGATAAAAATCACCACCATGATTTCCATCAGGGTGAAACCGCGCTCACGACGCTTGGACATACGCTTGCCGGACATGGCTTGGGTCTCCATTTTCAGGTTCTCTACTTTCAAAAGCTGAGGCCTTGGTTGAGTTGCATGATCGGCAGCAGCACCGCCAATACGATAAACAGCACCACCGCGCCCATCAGCAGAATCATCAAGGGTTCGAACAACGCCAGCAGCAGGTCGACCTGCCGCGCGAAACCGCGCTCCTGGTTGTCGGCAACTCGCTCGAGCATGTCAGGCAAGGTGCCGCTGGCCTCGCCACTGGCGACCATGTTCAACAACATGGGCGGGAAGTGCCCGCTGGCGCTCAACGCGCGGTACAGGGTCACGCCGCCTTCCACTTGCTCGCGCACCGTATCCAGGGCCTGGTGGATCTGGCGGTTACCGACAGTCGCGGTCGCGACCTCGAGTGATTCGAGCAACGGCACACCGCTGCCCAGCAAAATCGCCAGGCTGCGCGATACCCGCGCGCTTTCCAGCACGGACAACAGCGCACCGATCCGCGGCAGGCGCAAAGCCAGGCGGTCGCGACGCAAGCGCCAGATCGTCTGGCGCAGCAACAACCGAGCGACCAGCCCCGACAGCATGCCCAATGCCAACAACCACGGACCCAGCAGCACCAAGCCTTCGCTGGCGCCGATCAGCACGCGGGTGATCAACGGCAGACTCTGTCCGGTATGGCTGAACTGTTCGGTGAGCTTGGGCACGACAAAGGTCATCAGGCCGATCACCACGGCCATCGACACCAGGATCAGCACCGCAGGGTAAATCAGCGCGGTGCGGGCCTTGTGCCGTTGTTTCTGGACTTGTTCCAGGTGCTCGGCCAGTCGCTCCAGCACCGGCGCCAATTTGCCGGAGCGCTCCCCGGCCTCGACCAGCGCGCAATACAACGTGTTGAACTGCCCGCCCTGGCGCCGCAGGCTCTGGGCCAGGCTCAAGCCTTCACCCAAGGCGCCGCGTACCGCCACCAGCAAGTTGCGAATGGCAGGTTCCGCCAGTTGGCGTTCGAGGGTAGCCAGGGCATCCACCAGCGGAATGCCGGCACTCAATAAGGTGGCGAGCTGGCGCGTCAATTCACACAGTTGTCCGTGGTTCAAGCGTTGCCCACGCGGGCTGGCCAAGCTTGCGTCTTGCACCTGTAACTCGCGGGCAAAGAGTCCCTGTTCGCGCAGCAATTGCCGGGCATGGCGCTCGCTTTCGGCCTGGATGCTGGCTTTGCGGCGGCGCCCGAGCAGGTCCAGCGCCTGATAGCGATACGTCGGCATCAGTCGCGCACCGCACGCAGCACTTGCTCAAGGCTGGTTTCGCCACGGCGCATGCAATCGGTGGCCATGGCGGTCAGGCTCTGGCGCTTGTCCGCCAGGTATTCATGCATGGCCATCTCGCTGGCGCCGTCGTACAGCAGGCTGATCAGCCCGGCGTCCAGGGTGATGAATTCGTAGAGCCCGATGCGCCCGTTGTAGCCCGTGCCCTGACAGTCGTCGCAGCCCTGGGGATGAAAGCTCTGCTGCAGTTGCTCCAATTCCGGCCACAGCTGACGCTCGGCCGCCTGCAATGGAGCGGGCGTGGCGCAATGGCACAAGCGCCGCACCAAACGCTGGGCCATCACACCCTTGAGGCTCGAAGCGATGAGGAACGGCTCGATGCCCATGTCGCGCAATCGGGTCACCGCGCCCACCGCGCTGTTGGTGTGCAGCGTCGACAGCACCAAGTGCCCGGTAAGGCTCGCCTGCACCGCGATCTGCGCGGTTTCCTGGTCGCGGATTTCCCCGAGCATGATCACGTCCGGATCCTGACGCAGAATCGCCCGCAGTCCGCTGGCGAAGGTCATGCCGGCGCGAGGGTTGATCGCGGTCTGGCCGATGCCGGTAATCGCGTACTCCACCGGGTCTTCGACGGTGAGGATATTGCACGAACCATCGTTCAACGCATTGAGGCTGGCATACAGCGTGGTGGTCTTGCCCGAGCCGGTCGGCCCGGTGCTCAGCAAAATCCCGTTGGGCCGCGACAGGCAGGCACGCAAGGCCTGCTCGACTGCGGCGGGCATGCCCAGGTTGCTCAGATCCAACAGGTTGGCCTGCTTGTCCAGTACACGCATCACCACCCGCTCGCCGTGGATGCCGGGCAAGGTCGAGACGCGAATATCCACTTCCCGGCCGCCCGAACGCAGGGTGATGCGCCCGTCCTGAGGCTGACGCTTTTCGGCGATATCCAGCCGTGCCATGACCTTGATCCGCGACACCAGCATCGCCGACAAGGCTCGCGGCGGACGCAATATCTCGCGCAGATGACCATCGACCCGCAGGCGCACCACCAGGCTCTGCTCGAAGGTCTCGATGTGAATATCCGAGGCGCGCAAACGCAAGCCCTCGGCGAACAGCCCGTTGATCAGACGGATCACCGGCGCTTCGTTGTCGCTTTCGAGCAAGTCTTCGATGCGTGGCAGTTCGTTGATCAGGCTGTCGAGGTCGACCTGCTCGCCAATGCCTTCGATCAAGGCCGCAGTGGCCGACTCGCCAGCCTGGTACAGGCTACCCAGGCGCAGTTCGTACTGGGCCGTGTCGAGGTGCTCGACCGCCGACGGCAGGCCGTGGACCCGCAGCACTTCCTGCAAGGCATCGGTGTCGACATCCTCGCGCAGCCACAAGGTCCAACCTTCCGGGCCCGGCGCCCGCGCCAATCCCGCCTGACGCGCCAGCCGATAGGGCAACAGCGTACTCACCACGGGCCCTCGCCCAGACGCTCGCGACTGGCAGGAAACAACTGCAGCAAGCCGTTGCTCTCCGAGAGCGCCGGCAACGCCAGTGACGAGTTGGCCTTGATATTGCGGTACTTCTCGTTGCTGAGATTGGCCAGAGAGTCTCCGTCGCGCACGATTCGAGGGCGGATAAACACCATCAGGTTCTGTTTGGTGCGCTGGCTGTTGGTGGAACGAAACAGCCGGCCCAGACCCGGGATATCGCCGAGCCACGGCACGCGCTGGTCACCGGTCTTGGCCTCGTCACCGATCAAACCGCCGAGCACCACCAGGCCGTTGTCTTCGACCATGACCTTGGTCTTGATCTCGCGCTTGTTGGTGATCACATCGCTGGCACCGCTGCTGTCGGCGATCGACGAAACCTCTTGAACGATGTCCAGGCGCACGGTGTTGTCGATATTGATCTGCGGTTTGATTCGCAGCTTGATCCCGACTTCCTTGCGCTCGATGGTCTGGTAGGGGTTGGTGTTGTTTTGCGTCACCGAACCGGTAACGAAAGGCACTTCCTGGCCCACCAGAATCGACGCCTCGGCGTTGTCCAGGGTCAGCAAGGTCGGGGTCGAAAGCAGGTTGAAGCCACTCTCGCTTTTCAACGCATTGAGCAGCGCGAGGAAGTTCAGGCCGCCGCCGTTCAGGTTGCCGACGCCGGCGGTCACTCCCGGCACCGCCGCCAGCAGTTTACTCAAGCCTGCGGTGTCGTTGCTTGACGCGGCCGCCGCCAGGCTGGTGATGCTCGCACCGCTGTTGGTGAAGTTGACCGTGCCGCCGCCAAAGGAGTTGCCCATGAACAGCCATTGCACCCCCAACTCCTGGGCGCGGGTATCGGAGACCTCGGCAATGATCGCTTCAACCACCACCTGGGCGCGACGGATGTCCAACTGTTCGACGATGGTTCGGTAGGCGGCGATTTCGCTGTCCGGCCCCACCATCACCACGGCATTGGTGCCCTCCTCCGACTCCATGCGAATCCCCGAGGAACTGGTCGCGACCGGCTTTTGCTCGCCCTCGGCCGCGATGCCGTCGGCTGCTGCCCCCATCGAATCCTGACTCAAGCCACGCAGCACCTTGACCACTTCGGCCGCGTTGGCATGGCGCAGATACATCACCACCGTGTTCGAACTGCGCAACGCACTTTGCGGTTGATCCAATTGTTTGAGCAACGTACGCACCCGCTGGCGACTGTCGGCGCTGCCACGCACCAGCAACGCGTTACTGCGTGGATCGGCGATCACTTGGGCACCATCGGCGCCCTGCTCGCGGGCCAGCAGACGGGTCATCAATTGTGCCGTGTCGTTGGCGCTGGCGTTGGTCAGGGGCAACACCTCCAGGGGTTCCTGACTGACCTGGTCGAGCTGCAGCAGCAGGCTGTCGATACGGTCCAGGTTGCTGCGCCAGTCGGTGATCACCAGCAGGTTGGCCGACGGATAGGGCGTAATCACTCCGACACGGGGATCGATCAGCGGCTTGAGGATATTGAGCATCTGTTCGCTGGCGGCGTTGCGCACACTGAATACACGGGTGGCCATGCCGTCATTGGTCTGTGCATCCTGGCGCGAGGATTCCACCGGCACCGGCTCCAGGCGCGCGGCCTGGTCCGGTACGATCTTCACGCTGCCGTTGGGCAGGTCGACCGCGGCGAAACCCTGGGCACGCAGCTGGGCAAGAAAGATGTCGTAGATTTCTTCGCTGCCCAGCATCTCGATGCTGCGCACCGTGACCTTGCCCTTGACCCGCGGGTCGATGATGAAGGTGGTGTTGGTGATGCGCGATACGCTGTCGATAAACTCCGTCAATTCGGTGTCGATGAAATTGACCTCGTACAGCGCCTGCTCGTCTTCGGCGCCGGCCGGGGTAAAGCTCAAGGCCAGGTAGAGCGCCGTCAGGCCCAGGCATTTATTGATCATGTGCATAGTCGGTTGATTCCTGGCGCTTGAGACCGATTACCGGCCGCCGCGGCGGCCACGGCAGGCGCTCGTGCTGTCCTTGATTGTCGAAAATCAGCCCGCGCTCATCGATGTCGTGCAAAACGATGCCCGGAGCCAGGCGCTGACCCAGGGTCAGCGTCCGTTCTTGTTGTTGGTAACGCAGCACCACCACCGTGGCGCGTAACTGGCTGGCTTTGAGGCTGCCCAGGTAATCGACTTTGAGCGAGGTCAGCGGCAAGTCATCGCTCAGCGCCCGACGCGGCGTCCAGTGGCCACTTAACAGGGCGGGCACCGGTGCCGCTGCCGGGTACGGCTCAATCGGCTGTGCAACGCCGTGCCAGAGCTGCAGCACACAGCGCGCCGCCAGCCAGGCAAAAAGCGTCACCAGCAATAGGTTGAACAGGCCGCCAGCACGACTCAACTGACCAGGCTCCGTGGATGCCATCCAGGATGCCCCAGCACGTAGCGCACCTCGGGCAATTGCAACGGCGGCAGTTGCCAGTCTGTCGGCTGCTCGCGCAACCAACCCTCCACGTGCTGCCACAGCGGCTGCCCGGCATTCGCGTCAAAGCCCAGGCTAAAGGTGCGACACGTGCCGACCGGTTCGGCAAACTCACCGACCCGCTTGCCACCCGGGCTATACGTGACTTGCCAAGGCTGGCCGAGCCAGCGCGGCAAGTCCTGGCTGTTATCCAGCAGCAACGGTTCGCCGAACAATTGCTCGGCGGCGTTCTCCAGCACCTGGCGCACTTGCTGCGCGGGTACGTCAACCACCGGCGCCGGGTAGCTGGCGCTCAGGCTGATCAAGTGTTCGCGGGTAATCATCTGGCCACGCGCCAACGGACTGTCGTAGCGCAACCCGGGCAGCAGCACCGCACTTTCGGGCTCCCGGGCCAGGGCCTGGTGCAACAAACGGTCCCAACTGCCGGCGCGCACATCGCGGCGCCAGAGGTTTTCCGGGGCGCGGGCCAAGGGTTGATCCAACCAGCCCGCATGGGCCGCACGTTGTTGTTGCAAGGGTTGTTGCAGACGCTGGGCATGGGCTTGGCCGGCGGCATCCAGGGCAACGCTCTGGGCCGGATAAAAACGTGCATCAAAACGCCAATGCCCGGCTTGCGCCTGGCAGCGGATGCGAAACGCGCCGCTGGCCCGGGTCCCGCCCAGCACCACCGGTACCCGTTTCCCTGAACTTTGCAGGATTTCGACCGGTTGCGGCCACAGGTCCTGGCCGCGCGCGCAGAGCACCAGGTCGACCTGGCTCATGCGCTCGGCCAGCCAGAACCCGGGGCCCGTACCGACGTCTGCGAGGGCCACCACCAGGTCGGCTTCCGCCCGAGCTTGAGTCAGCACCGGCTGCAGACTGTGCAGCCATTGTTTCAAGGAAGCTTTTTGATCTCGCGCATAAGGGTCGGTGATACCGACCACAGCGATGCGCACGCCGCCGCGACGGAACACGCTCATGCCAGGCGTGGCCAGGCGTTGCGCGCTGTCGCTGGCCAACCCGGCGCCGAGCACCGGATGCCCGAACTGCTGGTACAACCCCTGGCATTGCTCCGGCCAGAGCACGCGTTCATCGCTGCTGACCCGCACTTCGCTGCCAAGCATCTGGCTGCCCTGAACCCCGGACAGACCTCGAGTCAGGTACGCCAGGCCGCTGCCGTTCCAGCATTGGCCGTTTTCCAGGGTCAGACTGTTGTCCTCGCCTGCCGCATCCCGCAAACGTTGCAGCACCGCACCGAGCACCGCGTAGCCGCCGGTTTCCACGGTGTCACTCAGGGTCGAATCGAGCAAACCATCCAATTGGCTGCCATCGACTTGACGAAAACGTGCATTGGCCCCGGTGATCCAAGGCGCCTGGCCGATCCGCGTGGCCGGTCCCAGGCGTGTGGCGGGCACCACCGGGCGACCTGGCTGGCGCGCATCGAGGGTGTCGGCGATATACAACAGATCCACCGGCTGGCTGTCGCTCGGCCCCGCTGCCGCCCCCAGGCTGGAGCAGCCGGCAAGCCAGGGCGCGCAGGCGCCCAGCGTCATCCATCCGAGTACATCGCGCCGCACCATTGAAACCATTATTCCCTCACCCTGAAGCTAACTCTGCACAGGGGCGGCATAGTGGGGGGCAATTAATGACAGTTTAATGTCAGTTTTTTAACGCTCGTGTAATGCAGGGTTCTGTAACAAAAGGAAATAAAAGAAATGCACTTAAATCCATTTTTAACAAAACCGCCAAAGAATCATCACACTTGCCTCTTACAGTTCCGGCTCCTTTCAAACCAATCGTGATCTAAAAAGGACCTGATGAAATGAGTCGAGAGACTGGCGACAACCAGAATCGCAACCTGAGCCTCAACGAACCGATGGAGTCGGTACTCACTACCTACCTGAGCCGACGCAGTGTGGTACGTGGCGGGCTCGGCGCCGCGATCGCCATGATTGCCGGTACCGGACTGACGGGCTGCTTTGACAGCGGCGGCGGTTCAGACGACCCCGCCCCTACTACTCCGCCCAAGCCTGCGCTGAAGCTGGGCTTCAACTCGATCCCCGGTTCCCTCACCGACGCCTGCAGTGTGGCGGCCGGCTATACCGCCCATGTCCTGGCACCTTGGGGCACGCCGCTGAACAGCAACGCCGCCGCCTGGAAAAGCGACGGCAGCAATACCTCGACCGATCAGGCCAACGCCGTTGGCATGCACCACGACGGCATGCACTTCTTCCCGATCAATGGCAGCTCAACGGATGGCCTGCTCGCGATCAACCACGAATACATCGACGCGTCGGCACTGCACCCGGCGGGCCCGACCCTGGTTGGCGGCGTTCGCCCGGCCGAGGAAGTGCGCAAGGAAATCAACGCCCACGGCGCTGGCGTGATGCGCGTGAGCAAAGTCAACGGTCGCTGGCAGGTGATCGAAAATGATCCGTTGAACCGCCGCTTCACCACCGCCTCGGTCATGGACCTCGCGGGGCCGATGAAAGGCACCGATCACGTCAAGACCAAGTTCTCGCCGACCGGCACCCAGACCCGCGGCACCAACAACAACTGCGGCAATGGCTATACACCGTGGGGCACTTACCTCACCTGCGAGGAAAACTGGCCAGGGATTTTCGTCAACAAAAGCGGGAACCGCCCGGCAGACCAAGTGCGCATCGGTGTAGGCACCGGCAACGGCAACTATCGCTGGGAGACTGCCGCTGGCGACCCGAGCGAAGTGAACGACGAATTCAGCCGTTTCGACGTGACACCCACCGGCGCCACGGCGACTGACGACTACCGTAACGAAGCCAGCACCTATGGCTACATCGTCGAGATCGACCCCTACGACGCCACGACCCGCGCAGTAAAACGCACCGCCCTGGGTCGTTTCCGTCACGAAGGCTGCTGGCCAGGCCTGACCACCGCCGGCAAGCCGGTGGTGTTCTACAGCGGTGACGACTCGCAAAACGAATACCTGTACAAGTTCGTCTCCACCGCAATGTGGGACCCGGCCGACGCCAATCCAAGCGATCGCCTGGCGACGGGCGCCAAGTACATGGACAGCGGCAAGCTCTACGTAGCGCGCTTCAATGCCGACGGTAGTGGCGATTGGCTGCTGCTCGACGTAGCCAGCAGCACCACCGACGGCAGCACCCTGGGTGCGAAGTTCACCGACCTGCCGGGAATCATCCTCAACACCCGTGGCGCGGCCGACGCCGTGGGCGCCACACCGATGGACCGTCCGGAATGGACATCGGTCAATCCACTCACTGGCGACGTCTACCTGACGCTCACCAACAACACCAGTCGTACCACCGCCAACGCCGCCAACCCGCGCGTCAACAACAAGCACGGTCACATCATTCGTTGGCATGAAGCCGACAGCCAGGCGTCTTTCACGTGGGACATCTTCGTCTTTGGCGCCAACGCCGCCGGCACTCCCGACCTCAACCGTTCCGGCCTGACCGAGCTGAACCAGTTCGCCAGCCCGGACGGCATGAGCTTCGACAGCCGTGGTGTGATGTGGATCCAGACTGACAATGGCGAATCGACCATCACCAGCTACACCAACGACCAGATGCTGGTGGTAATCCCCACCAACCTGGTCGATGCCCAAGGCAAGCAGGTGCCGGTCAACGCTCAGAACCAGGCCGATCTGCGACGCTTTTTCGTCGGGCCAAACGGTGCGGAAGTGACCGGCGTAACCTTTACCCCGGACAACAAGACGGTGTTCATCAACATCCAGCACCCGGAGAACTGGCCGTCCACCGACGTGGCCACCGACGTCACCGTCGGCACCGTGCGCCCGCGCGCGTCCACCGTGGTGATCCAGCGCACCGATGGTGGTGAACTGGCGATCGGCTAACACCCGGCAATCAACAAAAGCCCCGACTGGTTCGTAATGCTGTTCAGTTAAGAAAGTCGCGTGCCGAACACCGCCTGTGGCGAGGGGGCTTGTCCCCCGTTGGGCTGCGCAGCAGCCCTGAAACCTGCCCCCCGGTTTGACTGGACGACCGGGGAGGCCTTTGGGGCTGCTACGCAGCCCAACGAGGGACAAGCCCCCTCGCCACACAAGCGGTATCAGGCGCTTCACTTGCTTAACTGAACAGCATTGCGACTGGTTCGGGGCTTTTGTTTGTCTGCAGTCTAGAGCGGCAGCGGCTCGCGCGAGCGCAGCAGCATGCCCTGTGCGGGTACCCGGGCGTGCCATTTGACCACGCCCTGGGCCTCGACCTGGTACTGGCTGCGAAACCGCTGGCCGTCCAGATCAATGTCCAGTTGCAGCAGGAAATGATCGCCGTTGAGCTGCAGACCTTCGCTCAAACGCTCGAACGTCGCGTCATCCAGCGCTCCCAGCGCCTGGCGCAGGTCGCTGGCGTCGCGATAACCGCCCGCAGGTCGCGCACTGACCAGGCGCGTCAGCAACGAGCGTGACACCTCGCCTTCATACAACGCATCCAGCAGCGGCAACATATCCAGGCTCAGCGCATTGGCGTTGAGGCGCCAGCCGGAGGTCTCGGCCAGGCTGCATAGCTGCGGATAGCGCAAGGCCCGAACGGCGTCGGGGGCCGATAACAGGTTCAACTCGCTGATGTCGCGCATCAGTTGATTGGCCGCCAGGCGCGGCGGCGACTGGCGCAGGTACTCATTGCTTTCCGCACCTTGCAGGCGCGTTTGCTGATCGGCGTCCAGCCAATCGGCCAGGGTCTGGGTCAAACGCTCGGCGGCCATGTCGGCACCCAGCAGATGCACCAACTGGCGTTGCGCACGTTCGGCTTCTGGGCCAATCAGCGCGTTGACGTTGAAACAGCTGTGCAGGTCGCGAATACGAATACTCGCTTTGCCGCCCTTGAAGTCATAACTCAAGGGTTGCCCGCGCATGGCTTGCCAGAACAGCGGGCTCGCGCGCCACAGCGGATCACGCAGCGCCTGTTCGGTAAAGGCCAGCGCCGCCCGCTCGATCGCCCGCGCCTGCACCCGCTGCTGGACCAAACGCACGCTGTCGACCTCCTGGCGTCCTTGTTCGACCATCCAGGCCATGCCGCCCGCCAGCATCGCCAGGGCCACCAAGACCATCAACAATGCCGCCCCTTGCTGTCGCTTTCTGAACATTGCCACGCCGCTTGCGTTAAAGAACCAGACAACATTCAACAGAGTGGATGTTTCAGCCAAGTGGCAGGCTCACACAAATTGCCCGAAATCGTCACCGCAGCGTCATAAAGCCTCGGCAAACTGCGCCCTCATATTTCAAATCAATGGCTTGGAGTGTCGGTATGGGTGGTATAGGGATTTGGCAACTGGTCATCGTGCTGTTGATCGTGGTCATGCTGTTTGGCACCCGACGCCTCAAAGGGTTGGGCTCCGATGTAGGCGAGGCCATCAAGGGGTTTCGCTCCTCCATGGGCAGTGAACCCAACGCGCAGCCAGACCCGACGAAATCCAGCCTCGAGGCGGATCTCGCCCACACCCGATCCGCAGAAAGCAAACACTGATGTTCGATATCGGCTTCAGCGAACTGCTGCTGGTCGGCCTGGTGGGACTGTTGGTGCTGGGCCCTGAGCGCCTGCCGATAGCCGCGCGCAACGCTGGCCTGTGGTTGGGCCGGGCGAAGCGCGCGATGAACATGCTCAAGGCCCAGGTGACCCAGGAGCTGGACAACGAACACCTGCTCAAGGGCCTCGATCAACCGCCACTGCGTCAACTGGAACAGCAACTGCGCGACGGTATCCGCCTGGAGGTCACCCCGCCCTCCACGCCGCAGCCAGAGAGCAGCACCCCACCTGGACAAACCTCATGAGCGACCTGCCCCTGCCTGCCCCGCCCCTGTCGGTGACCACGCACCTGACCCGGCTGCGCTCGCGCCTGCTGCGTTGTGCCCTGGCGATTGTCTTGGTGTTTGGCGCACTGTTTCCGTTTGCCCAACGCCTGTACAGCTTCGTCTCCCAGCCGCTGCGCGAGTTCCTGCCCGAAGGCGCCAGCATGATCGCCACCGGAGTGACCTCGCCCTTTTTGGCGCCGCTCAAGCTGACGATGATGCTTGCCCTGTTTATCAGCATGCCGTTGTTGCTGCATCAGGCCTGGGGCTTGATCGCGCCGGCGGTGTATCGCCAGGAACGACGGATTGCCGCGTGGTTGCTGGCGGTCAGCGTGCTGCTGTTTTACGCCGGCATGGCGTTTGCGTTTTTCCTGGTGTTTCCGATGATGTTCGGCTTCTTTACCAGCGTCACGCCGGACGGCGTGGAGATGATGACCGATATCGCCCTGTACCTGGATTTCATTCTTGCGCTGCTGCTGGCGTTCGGCCTGGCCTTTGAAATCCCGGTGGCCACCTTCCTGGTGATCTGGGCCGGTGTCACTGACGTGCAAACCCTGCAAAAAAGCCGACCCTATGTCATCGTCGGCTGCTTCGTAGTGGGCATGATACTGACGCCACCCGACGTGTTCTCGCAAACCATGCTGGCGGTGCCGATGTGGCTGCTGTTTGAGCTGGGTCTGTTGGCCAGCAGGTCGGTCAGCAAGCCACGTACGCAGGAGTCGGCTACGCAAGCCGTGGGTTGAAAGGCCGCCGAAGCGGCTGCTCGGCCTGTTCACTGCGCCCGTGATGACCTAAGGCCTCCACCGCTAGCGTAAACACTGGACCGCTCCATGAATTGGCGCCACGTATAAGTTCATATACGGGGTATCAATTGTCATGAATCGGTGGTGCAGTAGTGTTTATCCGAGGCCTGTGAGGAACGTCCAATGTCAGCACGTAAAGCCAGAATCGACCTTTTGCACCGTCCCCGGCTTGCCGATCTCAAACCATTGGCACCGGCCCATCCGACGGTGACGATCATGGAGGCCAGAGCGGCGACGAAAAAAGTCACCTCGGCCGCAGACCTCGAAGACCGGCAAGGCTACGTTGAGGATTTCCTGGGCGGCTTCGTTGTTCCCTGGCCAACGGTTGATGCGTCAATTGCCGATGACGTCCAGGAGTTGCTCGGTGGCGGCGACCGTCTGGACTACACGCACTTCTCTATCAGCATGTCACGTTCTCGGCGACTGGCCCTCTACGTCGGGGTCAATATCGAGGGTGGCCTGGGTGTGGATGTTCCCCGGAACAACGACAGCTGGTCGTACGATGGACGCCTGCCCATCAGCACGCAGGTTGGCGAGGACTTATATGCCAGCAATGGCCTGGATCGAGGCCATCTGGTCCGCCGACAAGATCCAAACTGGGGCGAAGAAGCGCACCTCGCCAACTTCGATACGTTCCACTTCACCAATTGCTCGCCGCAAATGGGCGCATTCAATCAGAAGACCTGGCTGGAACTGGAAGACTACATTCTTGACCACACGCAAAGGTGGAAAGCGCGAGCGACGGTATTTACCGGTCCGGTGTTTGCTGACGATGATCGTATGTACCGTGGAGTTAAAATCCCAAGCGCCTTTTGGAAAGTTGTCGCCTACCTGAATGACGACGGCAAGCCATCCGCGAGCGCCTACATGATTGATCAAAGTCGTGAACTGGGTCAGTTGGAGCTGGTCTTTGGCCAGCTACGAACCTACCAGCGGAGTGTGATCCAGATTGAACAGTTGACGAACATTCGCTTCGGGAATCTTGCCGATTACGACGGGTTCAGCAACGAAGAGCGCGCCACGGGAACGCGGATTGAAGCGCTGATCAAGGGCCCTGAAGACATTCGCCTTTGACTACAGGGCTTGGGATCGCCCTTGAGCGTCAGGAAGAAAAAACGCCTGAGGGCTGTGGCACCGGCGCCTTATGTTTGAGCGGCTGCTGCCAAGCCAACTGCGCCTGGACTTCAGCGACTGCATCGAGGACTCTCTGCGCCCAGAGTTCATCATCCGGACGCACTACAACCACGCGAAAACCGTGATCATAGCCTTCACTGCGCACCCCTTCGGAATCATCGACATGCAAGTCGATATCGAATGCCGGGGGAAATTTCGAGGGGGATTTCGAAAGCCCATGTTCCGCCAACGCGCGGTTATGCAGAACACTGTTGACCACACCGTCGACACGAATGCCGTAGAGCATCAGCCAACGCTTGATGTAGGACGGCGTCCGGCCGGACGACGTATAGACCCAGATGCTGCAGCCCCGCCGCCGCAACTCTCGGGTCAGGGAGCGCGTTCCACTCCGCAACGGCTCGCCCAGCCAGCGATGAACACATGCCGGCAGCCGGCTTTGCTCGGTCGCGCAGTGGTGGAGTTGACAGGCCAGCGTGTCATCTATGTCGAACGAAATACGTAATGGCTGACGCTTGAACATGTGTACGGGAACAACGCGCTTGATGGCTCGCCATACCCGACTTCGGGCAACACGGTGGTTGTCGCGCGTCAGATACTTTTTCATCGAGGGCGACCTGGATAGACGGGTAATTGTGTGTCGCTGAGGAAAAATTCCATTGGGTCGGGGGCCTTTTCTTCCAGGAACGCTGCATATTTTTTCTTGATCTTGGGCAGTTCGTACAATGCCTTTACACCATGCTTGGCGGAGTTGCGTATGACCGATGACGGGTTGAAGTAGCCCTCGGCATTATCCAGCGTCAGTACAAATGGAGGAAGCCCCGCGCGCATAAGCAAATAGCTGACGATGAGTGACCCACTGCGGTTATTGCCTTCAATGAACAATTGCGGCTTGCTGAGGATTCGGACATACACACCGGCCGCGCGCTTCCATACCGACTCACTGCGGTACGCGCAGTACCAATTGTATAAATCCTTGATCCCACCCTCTACGTTGTTGAAAAAATGCTCTTCCGTGGCGGCAAGGTGTTGAGCGAACTCCAGTCGGCGCGCCGGGTCTCGACCGCAGAGCACCGTAGCATTGATCTCCAGCATCAGATTCACTTGCTGAAGATCAAACAGGTCGACATCACGTGCGACATAATCGTCAATCAGCGCGTAGCCCTCAAGCACATTCTGCAGCACCTCGTCGGTCAAGGGATCGCGCGGCTCGGTAAAGTGTCTGCTGAGCTCGGCAAAGCGGCTCTGCACATTACGCAGTGCACGTTCAATCGCAGGCAAATCAAGGCGACGCTTTACAGACATTGGCAATCCTGATGAACGGTGTGTGAAAAAGCCAAAACGACCGGATACACGCCAAGGCAGTCTAGCCCTTGGCGGTATGCGGTCTTGATCGGACGGCTGTTGATTAGCTGAACTTCCCGCTGATGTAATCCCCCGTCATTTGTTCGCGAGGACTGTCGAAGATCTGCGTAGTCGGGCCCATTTCAACCAGATAACCGGTGCGCGTGCCCTGGGAAATATCCACCGAGAAAAAGGCCGTCGTATCAGCGACACGGATGGCCTGTTGCATATTGTGGGTTACCAGAGCGATGGTGTAGTCCTTCTTCAACTCGACCATCAGTTCCTCGACCCGCCGGGTAGCGATCGGGTCAAGCGCCGAGCACGGCTCGTCCAGCAACAGAACTTCCGGTTCGGTGGCGATGGCACGGGCGATACACAGCCGTTGCTGCTGGCCGCCGGAAAGGGACAAGCCGCTGACCTTGAGCTTGTCCTTGACCTCATCCCACAACGCGGCGCCTTGCAAGGCGTGCTTTACCCGATCGCCCATATCACCCTTGTAGCGATTGAGGCGCAGGCCAAAAGCGACGTTGTCGAAAATGCTCATCGAGAACGGGTTCGGCTGTTGAAACACCATGCCGATATAGCGACGTACGACTACGGGATCAACACCCTTGCCATAAACGTCCTGGCCGAGGAAATGCACATGCCCCTCGAAACGGAAGCCTTTCACCAGATCGTTCATCCGATTCAGGCTGCGCAGCACAGTACTCTTGCCGCAGCCGGAAGGACCAATGAAGCCGGTGATCTTGTTTTTTTCAATCGGCACATGGCTGTCACGTACCGCCATGAAGTTGCCATAGAAAATCTTGTCCAGCTTGCAGTCCATGACCACAGGCGCCTGGGTGGCAAACGGGGCAGATTCTTGCGCAGATAGTACGTTCAAAATTCAGGTGCTCCCATTCTCAGAACTTGGGCTTGCCGAAAATACGGCTGACAATATTCACGACCAGCACGATCATCACCAGCACCAGCGAGGCCGCCCATGCGAGCTCGAGTTGGTTGTCGAACGGCATCCCGGAAAAGTTGTAAATCAGTACGGCAAGCGACGCCGTCGGATTCATCACTTCGAGACTGCCTTCGTGGTAGATCCAGTAGTTGCTGAACAACGCGGTAAACAACAAAGGTGCGGTTTCGCCCGCTGCGCGCGCCACGGCCAGCATGACACCGGTCAGGATCGCCGGCATGCCGGTGGGCAATACGATTTTCCAGATGACCTGCGAACGGGTGCAGCCCATGCCGTAGGCGGCGTCCTTCATGATCTTGGGCACCATCTTCATCGACTCTTCAGCCGTAAGCACCACGATCGGCAGCATCAGCACGGCCAGCGCCACACCACCCGCCGGTGCCGAGTAGGTACCGGTGGTCATCACCACCAAGGCGTAGGCAAAAACCCCGGCCAGAATCGAAGGCAGGCCCGTGAGGGTCTTGGCGGCAAAGCGTGCGGCGTTGGCCAGCTTGCTGTCCGGGCCCAATTCAGCCAGGAAGATCGCCGCCATGATGCCGACCGGCACCGCGATTGCAGCGGCGATACCAACCATCACGAAGGTACCTGCCATCGCATTGCCGAAGCCGCCGCCCGTCTCGAAACCGGTCGGCGGCAGTTCAGTGAACACCTCCAGGCTGAGGCGAGCACCACCGCGCGTGATCAGCATGTAGAGCACGGAAATCAACGGCACGCTGGCCAGCAGAGCGCCGCCCCAGACCAGTGTGGTCAACACCAGACTGCGCAAGGCGCGGCCTTCGAACTTGCGTTGCAAGCTGGGTAAGGCACCTGTACGAGAAGTGAGGTCACTCATTGTTTTGTGCCTCGCTGGGCATAGACCATGATCATCGATCCGATGATGTTCACCAGTAGCGTGATCAACATCAGAACCAGTGCGGCGTACATCAACACCTCAATCTCGCTCGGCCCAGCTTCGGGGAAATTCAGCGCCAGCAAGGCCGCCAAGGTATTGGCCGGGGCAAACAAAGAAAGCGAGATATTGTTCGCGTTGCCTACCAGCATCGCCAAGGCCATCGTTTCACCCAGCGCCCGGCCCAGACCCAATACCAACGAACCAAAGATGCCGGTGGCAGCGGATGGCACCATCACCTTGAGAATCGCTTCCCAGTGCGTGGTCCCCATGCCATAGGCGGCCTGCTTGGTTTTCATTGGAACCCCCGTAAGGGCATCCTGTGAAACAGCGGCAATGGTCGGCAGAATCATGATCGCAAGCACCAACGCGGCAGGTAACAGTCCTGGTCCGCTCAAGGACGTGCCGAAAAACGGAATCCAGCCGAGTTCGCTGTGAAACCACGCCGTCAGGGGCCGAATCGCCGGGATCACCACGTAGATCCCCCACAGGCCGTAAACGACGCTGGGGATGGCCGCAAGCAGTTCGACAACGGTGCGAAAGACCGCTGCAAGTTTGGCGGGCAGGAAATCCTGGGTCAGGAAAATCGCCATGCTGACGCCGAAGAAGCCGGCGATCATCAGCGCGATCAGGGCACTGTAGAGCGTGCCCCAAATGGCCGGCAGAATGCCGTACTTGCCTTGGTTAACGTCCCAGACGCTGCCCAAAAGGACATCCAGGCCGTGCTTTTCCATGCCTGGAAAGGCCTTGCGGCCGACTTCGAATACCAGCGCAAATACCAGCGCCAGCACCAGAACCACCCCCACACGCGCTAGCGCACGGAAGGTGCGGTCAACCATGAAATCCTTGGTGGAAGGTGGTTGACAGGCAGAATCCGGATTGACCGGCACGACAAAAGGTTTGTTCATTGGCGAGTTCCGGAACTAGGGGAAACTCGCTCGGCGAGGCACGCAGCACACGCCGAGAGAGGACTTCCAAGCGTTACTGGATGTTGGCGGAAGCTTTGCGAACCGGCTCGATGACTGCTTGTGGCAGTGGGATGTAGCCCATCGAATCGGCAATTTTCTGACCCTCGGTCAGGCCGTACTCGATCATTTCACGCATGGCCTTGGCCTTGGCCGGGTTCTCGTTCTGCTTACGGAAGATCATCCAAGTGTAGGAAGTGATCGGGTACGACTTGGCACCGTCTGGATCAGGCAGCCAAGCCACCAGGTTTTCCGGCATTTTCACCGCGGCCAAAGCTTCGGCACCGCTTTCCGCGTTCGGTACGACGTAATGACCGGCCTTGTTTTGCAACTGAGCAAAATCAACCTTGGCCAGCTTGGCGAAGCCGTACTCGATGTAGCCAATGGCACCCGGGGTCTGGCGTACGGTGGCCGTTACACCATCGTTCTTCGGCGACTTGATGAATTTGTCGCTGGCCGGCCAATTGACCGTGTTGCCCTCACCCAGCGCTTTATCGAATGCTGGATTGATGGCCGACAGGTGCTTGGTAAATACCGCGGTGGTGCCGCTGGAGTCTGCGCGCACGACAACGGTGATCGGCATATCGGGCAACTTCAGCTCCGGGTTGGCCTTGACGATCTGCGGATCGTTCCAGTGGGTGATCTTGCCCAGGAAAATATTGGAGTAAACGTCACGCGGCAATTTCAGCCCCTTGGGACTGTCCGGCAGGTTATACGCCAATACGATTTCACCCGCGGTCATCGGCAGCAATTGCACGCCTTCGGCGACCTTGGCAATGTCTTCGTCTTTCATGGCCGAGTCACTGGCCGCGAAATCAACGGTATTGTTCAGAAAGTCCTGTACACCTGCGCCGCTGCCCTTGGACTGATAGTCCACGGTGACGCCGGAGGTTTTTTTACTGAAATCCTTGAACCAGGTCAGGTAAATCGGTGCTGGAAAACTGGCGCCAGAACCTGTCAGTCGGACGCTTTCTTCAGCGAAAGAGACTGAGGTGGCACACAAAGAAATCGTAACGGCGAGCGCAGCAGACTTCATAAAGCTTTTCATCAAAGGGACTCCTCGTGATAGCGGGCTCCCGAACTCTGCAGTAACTTTGTGAAGCTTTTATGAAAGCCACCTGATAAACAGCTCGGCCACGCCTGACCTACCTCTCCGCCAGCCGTTGTGCCAATGACTCACGCAACAACGTACGTGGCAACTTGAAGCCCTTGAACGGCTGCCGAGTGAACGGGTTGTTGGCGCCTTCGGCGTACACCTTGTAGCGCATGACTCCGCTGACCACCGACAGACTCAGGTCGACGCTGGTGACGGTGCGCGCATTGAGCCGGGCGCGACTGAGCAGACGATAGAACGACCACGGCCCGCGGAAACCCAGGCTGACGGTGGTGCCGTCCCGCTTCACCAACGTCAGGCGGCTGTCGCTGCTCTCGCCCTGCGCGCCCGGCCAGCTCATCGCGATGCCTCGGACCGGGCCGTGGGAGTAAATGTGCAACTGGCCGTCGATGCTCAAGGCGCTGTTCAGGTGATCGCTGCTTAATGCGAGCGGCTCCAGGGTAAACGGCACGTTGAGTACGCCGCGGTTATCAAAGAAGGTGTCGCGGATCTGCTCGACGGCCTTGAGCTGGGTGATGACCTCGGGGCGGATCAGGTAGTCCTCCTGGCTGTCGGAATACAAGGCGTCGAGGTTGTCCTTGAGGAACACTTTCAGGTACTGGTCGTGGAAACGCTGTACCAGGCCGGCAGGGCCGAAAAAAGCTTCGAAATCCTTGAGTGAGACATCATGCTGACTGCCGCTCAAGGGGTAGCGCGAGGCCAGGCGCTCTTTGTAAAAGCTGTAGACGTCCGCTTCCCAACGTTGTTCCAGCTCACGCAAGGCCATCACCATCAACACCTGCGCGGTCTGGTCGGCCAAGTGTCGCACCTGCTGGTTCAGCGGCTCCGGCAGGCCGGCGGCGATACGTTGCAGGTTACGGATCGGGTCGGGGTCGGCTTGCGAGAACCGCGCCAGCACCACACCGAGGGCAGCCTTGCCTCGGTTGGGGTGGTCCTGGACCGCTTTGGCATGGTCGTAGACGGCATTGATCGCACGCAGGGTCTCTTCGTAGTAGGAAGGTTTGTCCTGCTCGGCATTGAGCAAACCGGAAAGGCCGGCGAACGCCCGGTGAATGCCCAGCGCCTGTTGCCGTCCCGCCGCATCGTCGGGCGGCACCTCGTCCTTGGCGATAGCCGGCGGGTAAATCAGTGTGTTGTCGCGCACGGTTTCCAACAAGCGGCGCAAAGGCGCGGCGGGACCGGTAACCTGCCCCAACACTTCCAGGGCTTGGGCCAGATCGGTGAAGTCTGTGACGGTAAACTGGTTCAGCGCACGACGCCAGCTGTCGACATAGTCGGCGCTGTACAAGGTCCGTAGCCGTTCGCTCAACACCCGACGGTCCGCCTCGGAATAGTCCAGGCTGCGGCGCTCGCCCAGCACCCATTGGTCGATCAGCGCCAGCTCGGTGACGTCCTGGCTATTGGCTGCAAAATAGTCGCGAAAACCCCGTGCGGTGAGCAATGGCGGCAGGGTCAGGTTTTCATCCAGCGCCGTGCCGCTGTCACGCTCGCTCAGGGACCGATAGACCACGTCGAAGGCCGGGCCGATCTCATTGCGCAGATCCAGTTCACCCTGCAAGCGCTCCCGCGCCTGTTGCCGCAGGGTCATATACACCCGCTGCGCCATGGGCAATTTGCGTAATTGCTGCTGGGTTTGCGCGATCAGTTCACGGTGTTCGGGCAGTTCGACATCGGCATAGGCCAACGCGTAAGTCAGGTGGCGCATCAAGGCCGCCTGGCGCAGGCCCTGCCCCGGATAAGCCTGCTGCCATTGTCGGGCCATCCATTGCGCGACAATGTCCGGACGGCGATTGTCGCGGTCCTCGATCATGCGGTGCACGCGCAAGGCGGCAAGCTGTTCATCGCTGCCCGGTTCCGCGCGGCGGATGACCTCAATCGCGCCGCCGGCGATCGCCGGCAGAAAACGTCGGGACAACAGGTTCAGATAAGCCTGGTCGACCATGGGCCCGATAGCCTGGCCCTGATACAACCCCATGTCGGCCAACCGCGGCCACGTGGCCCGATAATCGCCATACACCGTGACCGCTGCACGGATCTCGTCCAGCGGCACCAGCAGGTCGAGCCCGGTGGGATCGGCCTGCAAGTCGCTGGCCTTGGTGCTGAAGGCCTGGCTTTTGGCCAAGACCTGATCGGCCTTATCATGATTGATGCCGTAGTAGTACCACCAGCCACCGACCAGCAATGCACTGCAGAGCCCAGCCAGCACCGAACCACTAAGCAATAACCGACGTTTGCGGCGCGCCACCTTGAAGTTGTCGCCCGCCAGCCCGGCCTCCGGGTAGACCACCCGCTGCAACAGGTGCTGGGCGAAGTAGACCACCGAATGCCCTTGGGGTTTGGCTGCGCTGACCGGCGCGGGAAACCCGTAGGCCCGCGCTGACGCCTCGACAAACAGGTTGGCCACCAGGCCGCGCTGGTACACCGAAGCCAGGTACACGCCGCGCACCAATGCCGGAGTGGTGTAGCGATCACTGCCCAACACGTCGCCGAGAAATCGCAGCAGGATCTCTCGCGAGCCGCTGAGCTGGCGCATCAGGCAGAACAGGCGCTCCCGCACCGGCGGGGATGCGGGCTCGCCCATCGCCCGCAATACTTGCATGTTCAACGCGTCGATGAAGCGGTCGTAGGCGGCACTCAGTTCATGCAGCCAGGCATCGAAATCCTCGACGGCATCAAGGCTGAAGGTGAAGCCCTGCACTTCTTCCCGCGCCGACGCGGGCAGCTTGGCGAACAGTTCTTCAAAGCCGTCGAGCAAATCGAACTTGCTCAGCACCACGTACAGCGGCAGGCGCGTGCCCAGTTCATGACCCAGCTCATTCAAGCGGGCCCGCAGCAGATAGGCCAGATTGCGGCGCTCGTTGGGTAGGCGCTCGAACAGGCTGACCATGTCCACCACCAGCACCACGCCATTGAGCGGACGGCGGCTGCGGCTACGCGCCAGCCAATCAATCAGGTGATGCCACAGGCGTTTCTCGGCGCCAGCGGGCAACCCGTCGGGTTGTTCGGCCGGGGTCACAAGGGGCTCGGCGGTCGCGTCAGTGTCCGCCGCCGCAGGCTCAGTGACCGCGACTGGAGCCGGCGCCGGCGGCGGTTGCCGCTCAGGCTGGCTAATGAACTCGCCGGGCGGGTCGATCAGCACCGCCTCATCGCCAATCCACCAGTCAATCTCGAATGCCAGGTCTGGGTCCGAGTCAGCCTGCGCGGCGCCACTGCGCGCGGTACGGGTCAGGGCGAAGCTCTGGCTGGAACGGCTGATAAAGCTGGATTTGCCCGCCTTTTCCTCCCCCAGCACCAGGTACCAGGGGATCTGATCCAGGTGGCGGCCCTGATGGTTGTCCCGTACCCGCCCCAGGTGGTTTTCCAGTGACCGCTCCTGGGCTTGCAGGTAAGCCAGGCAGGGATCTTGCACTCGTTGTGCCTGTTGCTGACGTGCCTGCTGCGCGCGTCGCTGGCGCCGGTGTACACACCCGGTCCACGCCAACAGCGGCAGTACCAGCAGCACCACGCTGAGCGCCAGGCGCAGCGGCCAGGGCGCCAGCGGTTGCTCGTCGCGCCAGGTCCAGCCCGGCCCCTGCCACCAGAGCCAGCCCAACGTCACGGCCATGGCCAACACCCCGGCGGCAATGACGATAAGCGCCCTACGGCGCTGAAGGGCGTAATACCCGCGAGCCAACGTGCCCAGCCTCTTGTCCATTATTGTTCGCCCCTGAACTTACAAATATGAAACAGTCTCCGCCAGATTGCGAAAACACTGTTTGACTTGAATATTTCCAATCTTGATTTCGGGCGAACAGTACCAGCGCGCACAAACTTATTTCAATGCACAACGCAAACGAAATAAATATTTACACCTGAACTTATCAATTAACTTGACGAAGCAAGCCCGCCACCAGAAATATCCACCGATATTTACCCAACTCATTTAGCCGAACTCACCTATAACTTACTTACAGAACTTTCCCACAACTAACCCATAAAATTTAAACACACCAGACAGGCCCGAGACATGTCACTAAAAGATCGTTTTTCAGAAGAACTCCGCTACTTGCGGGAGTTGGGGCGCGAATTCGCTGAAGACGATCCGCAACTGGCGCCATTCCTGGGTGACCAGGCTTGGGATCCGGGTGCCGCGCACCTGTTGGAAGGGTTCGCGTTTCTGACGGCCAAGCTGGCACTGAAGATCGAAGACGACCTGCCGCAGCTTACCCACCCGCTGCTGCAACAGATTTACCCCAACTACCTGCGCCCACTGCCCAGCCTCACACAGGTGCGCTTTGACCCTGTGGTACACGCCCTCAGCGGAACGCAGACGATTGCCAAGGGCACCCAGCTGTTTTCGTGCCCGGTGGACGGCGTCAGGTGCACCTTTCGCACCTGTACCGACGTGACGATTTATCCGTTGCAAATGAGTGCGGCGAGCGTCTCCCACAGCGTGCAAAAGTCGGTGCTGAACATCGAACTGCAGGCCTTGTCGGATCAACCGTTGAGCGAGATGAACGGTGACCGCCTGGATTTTTACCTGGGCGGCGGCGACCTCAACGCGCTGACGCTCTACCAATGGCTGGCCCAACACCTGGATAAAATCGTGTTGTGCCTCGACGAGCAACGGCTAGCCCTGCCCCCGGACGCCCTTGGCTTTCCCGGTTTCGAGCCACACGACGCACTGTTGCCCGGCCTGGGTCAGCAGTTAGAGGGTTATCGCCTGCTACAGGAATATTTCTACTTCCCCCAGCGTTTTCATGGTTTCAGTGTCGCCGGGCTGCGCCGCCTGTGGCCACAGGCAACGGTGAAGCAGATTCGCCTGGAGTTGCATTTTTCCACGCCCTTGCCGGCCATCGTCCAGGTCAACCCAGAGACGCTCTGCCTGTACTGCACCCCCGCCATCAACCTGTTCGAACACCCGGCCGAACCGATCCAACTGGATGGCGAGGCATTGCAGGAGCCCGTGCAACCGCGCGGCCCACACGCGCAAGCCTACGAGGTCTTCAGTATCGACCAGGTCAGCGCCCGACGTCGCAACCCACAAACCCCGGCAAACAAATACCGTACCGACTTCGCCCCCTATGAGTCGTTGCAACATCAGGTGGAAACGACCGGGCAGCGCACGGCGCGCTATTACAGCCACACCATAGAACCAGAGCTGCTCAAGGATCGCGCCAAGCACAGCCTGCGCCTGATCCACGCCGACCAGAGCCCATACCTGGGCGAGCGCGAAGTGCTCAACATCGGGCTGATCTGCACCAACGGCGACCTGCCTGGGCAGTTGCAGGTAGGCGACCTCAGCCTCGTCACCCAGACCACCCCCTCGTTCGCCACCTACCGCAACCTCACCCGGCCGACCCGCGCCTACCCACCGATGCTCGACGGGCAGACGCAGTGGGCACTGATCTCCAACCTGGCCTTGAACAACTTGTCGCTGTCGTCACCGGCGGCGCTCAAGGCGGTACTGCAGGTCTACGACTTCATCGCGGCCCACGACCTGCCCCACCGCCGCGCCACACAACGCCGTCTGGAAGGTATCCGTCAGGTCGGCAGCGTCCCCGTCGACTGGCTGATCAAGGGCCGGCCCGTACGCGGCAGCCGTACCACCCTGAACATGGACCCCGCCGCCTTCAGCAGCGCCGGCGACCTGCACCTGTTTGGCAGCGTGCTCTCGCATTTCATGGCGCTGTACGCCAGCACCAACGCCTTTCACCAACTGGAGTTCGTCAACGCGACCGACGGCACATCCTTCATCTGGCCGATGCGCACCGGCCAGCAACCGATCATCTAACCCACGGAGACCTGTATGCCGACACTGAACCCCACCACCACCTTTTCCAGCGCCCATGGCGACGCCCGCGACGGCCCGCCCGAGAGCGAACTGTTCTGTCATCACGACCCACTGGAGTTCCAGTTGCGCGGGCACAGCTTCAACCCGCTGGTGGATGTCGCCATGCCACTGTTCGGGTTGGTGATCCGTCTGCGCAGGACCGAGGTCTACGGGTCGGTGGAACACTTACATGGGCATCTCACCAACCAGATCAAGGTGATGCTCGAAGAACTGCGCCAGCACGCCTACAGCGAGGTCGAGTTGCGGGTGTTCTCCTACGGTTTGTGCGTGTTTGTCGATGAAGCGGTACTCGCCACGCCTTGGGGCTCCGGGTCGATGTGGCAGGCCAAGTCGCTGCTGAGCAGCTTCCACCAGGAAACCTGGGGCGGCGAGACGTTCTTCACGTTGCTGACTCGCCTGCAGGAAACCCCGGAAAAATACCGTGATGTGTTGCTGTTCATGTACCTGTGCCTGTGCCTGGGCTTCAAGGGCCAGTACAGCATGCAGACCCAGGGCGACCAGTCCTTGCAGCACCTGATTACCCGCCTGCGGAGTGTGCTCGGGGCGTTGCAAGAACCAGCGCCTGCACGACTGACTCGCCCGCTGGACAACGTTGCGCCGCGCCACTACCAGATGAACCGGCAGTGGCCGTGGTGGACACCGTGGGTGGCGGCCACTGCGATCTGCCTGGGTGCTTATGGGTTCTTCGCAATACGCCTGCACAGTACGACCCAACAAGTCATGCTCTCGCTGGAAGCCCTTTTATTGCGTTAACGGCTGCGCGCCTATTCGCTGTTTTGCGTAATAACCAGCGCACTAGCGATCCGAGAAAAATGAACCTTAGGTGCAACTAAAAGAAACATCCCACAACACACGCGGAAAGTGTGAAGGCGACATCCAGATAGTGCCTCTCTAAAGTTCAAGCTCTTTAACCTGCCACTATGGATCGCCCGCAGGAGTTGCCATGCCTCATCCGCGTGATGTGCGCTTTGCCTTCAGTTCAACCGCCCACATCAACTTCGATGTCGTCTCATTTGAACTGACCGAAGGGCTTTGCGAACTGTATTGCCTGACGATTGACTTGGTCAGTACCTCGGCCGATGCCAACTTCGCGCAACTGCTGGATCAACCCGCAACACTGACGATCTGGCAAG